>NZ_JAKJSP010000100.1:0-6201 GCF_050337085.1 Photobacterium sagamiensis
TGGTATTGATAGAGAAATACTCGTTAAAAGGAAAGAAGTACTGCGGCTAGCTAAAGCTAAGAACCCATTACGCTGGTCTCGTGAAATTCAAGACTGTAACCCGATAGGGCCAGTAACATTAAACCCAGAAAATCGCATGCGGAAAGCCGCATAAAAATCAGCTAATGGGTGACAACAATCTTGAAAAACACCGGTATGGTACCAACTAATATCATACAAAATTTGAACCTTGCCTGATAAATCAGACAATGATGGCGATAAATGTACATTTATGGTGTGTTTGGGTGATTTTTGAGCAGAGTGGGGCTGAACTATCACAGGAGATGCCCAAAGCATATTCAAAATTCCGAGTGTACAGTCATCGCATTCGTAAGCCGAAGTGCATCTGAAGGGTCGTCCCTGCGGCTTTTTGTCTCAGGAAATAGACAACATATCCTGGTTTCAGATCAAAGAATGAAAGATTTTTTCTAAACTTGCATTAGGTATAAAGCAGTTTCATTTTGACATATATGCAGTTATGACGACTTATTTGGGAGGGGTTATGTTTGTATATTGTGTTTCCTATGATTTGAACAACGAGAAGCAAGATTACGAAGGGCTGCAAACCGAGTTGAAGCGTTCTTCTTCTTGGTGGCATCACTTAGAGTCAACATGGTTGATAGCTACACCTGAAAGAGCGGACCAATTGTATGTACGGATTCGCCCCTACATTGAGAAGGATGAGAATGTTCTTATTATTCAGGTAACTTCAGAAAAAAGCGGATGGCTTCCTAAAAAAGCATGGGATTGGATGAGAAAGCATCTCTAGCTTTATGGTGTAATCCGAACGCTGTCCCTCATCACAAAGATGACATTAAATGTCATGGCCAAAGAGAGGTTCTCACAGGGGCGGGTGGAATTTGGTAGCAGGGGAGGCGCCGAAGGCTATGCGCCTTCGGCTGCCTGGTGAGTATTAATTTAACTATATGTATTTTAAATCTTTAGTTCGAATATAAGTCGGTGATCGACAAGAAACGTGTCGGTGCTGTTATTGAGTGCTCGTTTAAGACGGTCAGAAATCCCATCTTCCATAGAAAGTATTTTGCCCTCCTGAATTTAGGTTTTGATTACTGGATCCCGAAGGGCGGTACGGTATCACCAAGTGAACGCAGTCTACTACAGCGGTTTTGCCGGATGCTGGCGCAATACGGCGGTGAACTTCAGACCTTACAAGATTTGGCTTCCGGGTACCTTGATAACGTTTCTGCACAAAGAACGAACCTTGAGGTTGAGAAAAGCTTTGAGGCTTACAGAAAGTGGGTAGTGGCCGAAGCCGGGTTTTACGTCATTGTTGAGTTGCCGAACGGTACGACCCGAAAAGAAGCTAAGAGCATTCGCTTTGCAAAGATGGATCAGGCTGAGTTCGATGAATTGTATAAGGCCTCCTTCAACGTTATCTGGAATCACATCCTTTTTGGTTACTTTGAAAACCAAGCTGAAGCAGAGCAGGCCGTTAATCGGTTGATGGGCTATTGGTGATGACAATTAAGACACCGGCACTTCGAAGTAAGCAACTCACCCAGGCAGCCAAAGGCCAGCAAGGCGATTGACCTATTAATACGTATGCATGCTGTTCGCAGTGTGACGGCAGACGAGCGGGGGCGACAAGTGATTCCGGGTGATGTGATTTTAGGTGTGTTTGGCGCGGTACAGCATAAGAATCATTTCGGAATGGATTTGCTGATGTCTCGCTATGTTGATGACGAAAATGCGAAACAGCGCGTTCTTAAGCGAATTGACTCCTGGGTATCAGAGCCGCCTAATATTAAGCGCCGGGATATTGCACTCACACTCTGTTATCTGGCCTTTGATACCTACTGCGAAAAACCTGTTTCCAGCCAGTACCGGCTGTTATCTGCGCTATGGCGTAATCATAGTGATAAGGGGCGTAGAGCGAAGCGCCTGATCAAGCAATGGCAATGCAGTATCAAAACGCTACAGCGCAAAAGTGATAGTGCTGCCAGCAAGTCTGCGAAAGCGCGAATTGACCGCGAAGTTGCGGATCTTGAGAGCAATATTGCTAGCCATCGCCGGTACATAGAAAGCTATGCCGATACTCAAGCAACAAACAGTTGTCGTTGTCCTCGCTGTCAAGGTGCAGGCCAAGTGATGAAACCCGCTATCATGGAGTGTCCGGCTTGTACGGGGAAAGGGTATTTAATGCCGACGCCGGACAATATTCGCACTCATTTGCGCCGGGTTGGTGTAGCGCGTATCAGTGCCAATCTATTTGATAACGAATTGCGGCCGTTGTTTGAGCGGTGTTTGCAGTGGTTGTATCAGGAGCAAGGCGAGACGGTGAAGGCGCTTACTGTTGCGCTGGAGAAGGAGAGAGTGGCGTGAGGCCGTTATTCTGAAGTGATACTGAATTATATGCCGCTTCCATGCAGCTTTATTCGTCCTTCTTCTACACGTAGAATTTATTGTGTGAATATATGCCCGTAAGATATTGGTGTAAATGGGTTGTATATATAAAAGTTATCATTTTAAAGTTACCATTGATTTAGCTCATGAAAAGTTCTATTTGATCGTTGTTTTCTAATAAAATCAATCGCATAGAGTAAATGCTCTAAGTGTGATCGGTGACAATTTGGTAATTGGTGTTACCTTGTAACCAGCCGTTGTTCGAGCGGTGTTTGCAGTGGTTATATACCGAGCAAGATGAAACGGTGAAGGCGCTTAATATTACGCTGGAGAAGGAGAGGGCGGCGTAATGCCGCTTATTCTGAACGTAACCCACAACACCCTGCATGCGGTTCTGCACAGGGCGCTTCACTTAGAATGCACCATCCGTTTTGCTATCGGCCTCACCCCGGGCCATTCGCTAGTGTTAGGTGTTATTAGACGGTGATTTTCCTACAGAGGACTTTCACCTCATCAGTTCATGCCCATGCTGGGCGTACACAATCGTATCAAGTTGACCCCAAACACTCGGCATTTTGGGTAATAATTAAGTTCAGTTGTTAAGGTGGTCTAATCAAGTTTCGTGGTTGTTTGGGGCAACTTATGGCAGGCATTACCCCCTAAAAGTTAATTAGAAAAAGGACACACAATGACTATTAATATGAATGACTTGATATCCCACATGGCCACTCATGTCGCCAGCGTAGTTGAAGGCAATGATCCGGAGGTCAGGGCCGATATATATAACATATTAAAACAAAATGAAGGTTCACTCGCTAAGTTGATTATCGCGCGAGAGCAGGGGGATATCAGTCAGGAAGAGTTTGATATCGAGATTGAGCGAGAAAAGACCGTTATAAAAAAAGAATTAATAAGCCTGGAGATCATGGGGCATTTACAAGTACAAAAAGTGGTGAATGCTGCAATGGCTACCGCGCTAAAGACTGTAAATTAGATTTATCAGGCTCGAAATAACGAGTAGAGGACTGTCCTCCATATTCTTGCAACTAGCTAAAACCTCGCCTTTCCCGGCGGGTTTTTTTATGCCTGCAATTTCTCCCGTCTCTTTATAACGAGAACTCTGATGAATAAAGACCCAACCATTACCTCATTCATCCTCGAATGGATGAGTATCCATATCCCGACGATTTACGCTTTTCTGATGTCCATTTGTATCGCTGTTTTGAGAGTTGCGTACAGCGGCGGTGGATTGCGCAAAATGTTTCTGGAAGGATCACTGTGTGGTGCACTAACATTGACGACAGTATCAGCTCTTGATTGGCTTGGTATTCCCAGCTCTGCAGCAACGTTTGTCGGGGGAGGGATTGCGTTTATCGGTGTCGAGCAATTACGAGAACTGGCTATGAGGTTTCTCGGAAACAAAATAGGAGAACAAAAATAATGTTTCAGTTCAGCAAAGCAAGTGACGAGTGCCTTTCTACGGTTAACCCAACTCTTCAAACCATAATGCGCAACGCTATCAAAAATAGCCCAATTGATTTCGGTATTCCCAAGTCTGGTGGTCTTCGCACTGCTGAAGAGCAATACGAACTGTTCCAGGATAATAAAACCAAGTGCGATGGTTACACTAAACTCTCTAACCATCAGTCAGGCAATGCCGTTGATGTTTATGCCTATGTGAACGGGAAGGCCAGTTGGCAAGAACATCACCTGGCAATGATTGCGGGTGTTGTATTAGCCGAGGCTAAACGCATGGGAGTCAAACTGTGTTGGGGTGGCACTTTCGGCAAGAAGGGTAAGAACCTCGACGGGTGGGATAAACCTCACTTTGAACTGAGCGACTAAAGGAATCGCTCTATGTGGGATGAAGTTAAAGCACTGGTTGCCAAAGCCGCGCCTCTTGCCAGTACCTTGTTAGGTGGCCCGGCAGAAACGGCGGTAGGGGCGATGATTGCTTCTGCCTTAGGGGTAGAGAATGAACCTGATGCGATTACGTCGGCCATCAAAAACGATCCAGAGTCTGCCATCAAGCTAAGACAGATGGAGATTGATAATCAGCTTGAGCTCAAAAGGCTAACCCTTCGCTACGCTGAGTTGCAGATGCAAGAGAATGCGAACGCTCGAGAAATGCAGGTTGAAGCCTTAAGCAGGATGATCGGTTCAGCAAGCGATTCGTATATTACCTGGCTTGTTTCTGGAGCGAGTACGCGGAGCACTTGGCACGCAGAAAGATCCGGAAGATATGTCGCCGGAAGAGCTGCAAGCCATGGCCGCCAAACAGCAGCAAGAGCAGGAACAGCTTGCGCTGGCTATGCGAGAAATGGCCGCGAAGGTGGCCAAATTAGAAAGTGAGGTCGCCAAGCTACAGGCCACGACAGCCAAAGAGCAAGCCAGCGTAGAGTCACAACGCTATCAAGATGCCAAGACTCAGGCGGAAACGGGCAAAATCTTGCAGGAAATGGAAAAGCTGAATCAGGAAGTGGCGCAACTGCGAGAGCAGTGGATGGGACAACTGCAGTCGCAGATTGATGCTATTCAATTGTAGGTGGTTAATATTAACAACTAATTGATTTTATTGGAATTAGGCCGCTTTTGTGACCTAAAGCGATATTAATGTTTAAAAGTTAGAATAGTCATGTACGTTCAGTCTAAGGTATAGGCTCAGCTACAGGTTTAGCTGCAGGTTTAATTACAGGTTTATGTTGCAAATAACGCTTCGGATTTGAATTGGCTATTTTCCAAAATTTATCTTCGCCTAAACTGTATTGTAGTTTCTTATATAAGTCTTCTTCTGAGTGTACTGTAGGCTTAATCATGAAGAAATCAGAGCCAAATATAATCCTATCTGCAATTCTTTTATTATTTAAGAGGGCTGTTAATACTTTGATGCTCTCTTCAAAGTTGGAAATGGTATACGAAATGTCTGCATAAAGATTTGGATAACTTTTCATAAGATTACAAATTTTTGTAAGCCATGTAGGCTCATTCGGGTTTTCGTTATATTTTTTCCATGCATCTATACCGCCGAAGTGTCCAAGACAAATTTTAAGTTCTGGGTATTTTTCCAAGACAGCTTTATAATTGTCTGGGTCAGTGTAGGCTTTAGCTTTTTCCGAGCTAATACCCCTGCTAGTAATAATTCCGGGTCCTGGCATGCAGTGTGTCATTAGAGGAATGTTTTTTTCTACCATGTAAGGGTATATGTCGTTCATCAACGTAGGGTGTGTTGGACGATAGCCATGAGGTGGATAAATCTTTACGCCCTTGAAATCACGGTCCTCAACCAGTGATTGTAATGTATCTAATGCATCTTCTCGTCTTGGGTCGACATGAACAAAAGGTATTACAATATCGCTGTAATTTTCATAAAGCGTTGCCAGTTCTTCATGTTGCTGGCCAATATCCTCCATAACCTTTCCTGCATGGATATTCTTCATATCCATTGGTAAAACTACAAATCGCGTTTTTGAAGGATATAATTCCATAACTCTTTTTAAGGTATACCCGTGATCATTGATGATGCTTGATTTCTTTAATAATGAGGATCATGCTACACACTATGAAAATGACTCTAACCCAAAAGCAGAAACAAGAACTTGAAAACCAGCATGATAAGACTCGTGACGGTCGAGTGCGTGATCGTATAAAAGCGGTACTTCTTGCATCGGAAGGTTGGAGTACCTCCATGATTTCACAAGCTCTGCGCATCCATGAAACGACAGTTCTTCGTCATCTCAAAGACTATGAACAATCGAAAAAACTGACACCTGAAAATGGCGGGTCATCGGGATACTTATC
>NZ_JAKJSP010000101.1:0-6130 GCF_050337085.1 Photobacterium sagamiensis
GCCCAAATACCAACCCCAACAGCCCCCTCAAGCATCCCCACCAACGTTATCCATTGGTATGAGCATCTAGGCATTGCTGATATTGCCCTCGTGGGGGGGAAAAATGCCAGTTTGGGAGAAATGATAAGTAAAATGGCAGAAGACGGTATTCGTGTCCCTACTGGTTTTGCAACCAATGCCCAATTGTATCGTGAATTTCTTAGTCAAAACGATCTTGATGGGCCTATTGCAGCGCATTTGGATGCGTTGTCGAACGGGACCGAAAATCTCGCTCAAACAGGTTTTTCCATCAGACAAATGATTTCTAAGGGTGAATTTACCGAGATACAGAAGCAGGCTATCGAGCAAGCGTATCAACAATTGTGTACACGTATTGGGTGTGAAAATGTCAGTGTTGCGGTAAGAAGCTCAGCCACCGCGGAAGATTTGCCTGAAGCCAGTTTTGCCGGCCAGCAAGAAAGTTACTTAAACATAACGGGTATTGATGATTTGTTAGAAGCCTGTCGTCAGTGTTTTGCCTCATTGTATACCGATAGAGCGATTATCTACCGTCAAGAGCAGGGATTCTCCCATCAACAGGTAGCGCTTTCTGTTGGGGTACAGCAAATGATCGAATCAGAAGCTGCGGGTGTGATGTTCAGCCTGGACACTGAAAACGGCTTTCCTGATGTGGTGATGATTAATGGTGCGTGGGGGCTGGGTGAAACGATTGTTAAAGGCAGTGTGACACCCGATCGGTTTATGGTTTATAAACCCCTGCTTGAACACCGTGAGTTTCGCCCACTGATTGAAAAACAAGCGGGCAGTAAATTACAAAAAATGATTTATTCCTCATCAGCGCAAGAGCCAACCTTAATCGTGGCAACAGATGAGTCCGAACGTTCATCGCTGGTACTCTCGGATGATGAAGTGCTGAGCCTGTCGCGTTGGGCGGTAAAAATAGAACGGCATTATGGTTGCCCTATGGATATGGAATGGGCTAAAGACCGCCGCAGTAAGCAGCTGTATATTGTGCAGGCGCGTCCTGAAACCGTTGAATCCCTCAAAGATACTGCCGTATTAATGAATTACAAGCTGAAGGGGAAATCCCGGGTGTTGTTAGAAGGTGCCAGTGTCGGCAGTGCCATAGCGACCGGCGCGGTATTTAAGATCCTAAGCCCTGATGATATTGAACAATTCCCTGACGGTGCGATATTGGTTACTGAACGTACCGATCCTGACTGGGTGCCGTTAATGCGTAAGGCCTCCGGGATTATTACCGATACCGGAGGGCCGACCAGTCATGCTGCGATTGTCAGCCGCGAGCTGAAGGTGCCGGCGATTGTAGGGACTGAAAATGCTACGCAACTGTTGGACAATGGCAAGGAAATAACGCTCAGTTGTGCCGGCGGGGCGGTTGGTAAGGTTTACGAAGGCATACTTGAATTTGAAACCGAGCAAGTTAATCTCGATGATATCCCGCACACTCAGACAAATATCATGATTAATGCTGCAATGCCTGACGGTATTTTTCGCTGGTGGCAATTACCGGTATCGGGTATTGGTTTAACGCGGATAGAGTTTATTATTTCCAGCCAGATTTGTGTGCATCCCATGGCATTGGTTCATCCTGAACGTATTTCCGATCCTGTAACAAAAGATAAAATTGCCCGGCTGACTAATGGCTATGAACACCAAACCGATTATTTTGTCGAGAATTTGGCCTTAGGTGTCGGCAAAATTGCCGCTTCGCAATATCCAAAACCGGTTATTGTCAGAATGTCAGATTTTAAGTCGAATGAATATCGTGGCTTGCTGGGTGGTGAGTTTTTTGAAATCAATGAAGAAAATCCGATGCTTGGTCTGCGTGGTGCCTCACGTTATTACCATCCGCTATATCGGGAAGCCTTTAAACTGGAATGTCAGGCGATAGTCAAAGCCAGGGAAGAAATGGGGTTTGATAATATTATTGTGATGATCCCATTTTGTCGTACCACGGGTGAAGCTGATCGGGTTCTGGATGTGATGGCCGAAGCTGGCCTTAAACGTGGTGTCAACGGCTTGCAGGTTTACGTGATGTGTGAGATCCCCTCCAATGTGATCTTAGCGGATCAGTTTGCCAAGCGGTTTGATGGTTTCTCTATTGGCAGCAACGATCTCACTCAACTGGTGTTGGGTATTGATCGAGACTCTGCCGAATTAAAGCCCCTGTTTGATGCCCGCGATGACGCAGTAAAAAGCATGATTGCCCAGGTGATCAAAGTGGCACATCAATATGGTTGTAAAGTGGGGATCTGTGGTCAGGCTCCGTCAGATTATCCGGAATTTGCCGAATTTCTGGTCGGCTGCGGCATTGATTCGATTTCTCTGAATCCCGATTCCGTCGCCAAGGCGAGTCAACATATTGCCCGGGCCGAGAAAAGGCGTGATTAGAGGGGTATTCTCTTGTCTTGTTTATGCGGCTAACTGTTGTATTGATTTTTCAGATAACAGTGGCCGCATAAACCAACGGCGCAATGCGATGTAATGCAATAAGAAACCAAATGTAAACTATTAAGCACAGTTAAAAAAATGGGTGTGCTTTATGCCGAATCAGGGTCACATTTTTTTACAAACCGCAAAATCCCCCCCTTCAATCGGGCAAACTTCGACGAAGCATATATCTTGCATCGTATTTATACTGTTGCTTATTAATACGCAATCAGATGGACCTGAAGTTTTTGACGCGTATCAGGGCATTATTGCGTAACAGTTTTCTGTTTATACCCAAGAGATATATTGTTATGTTGCGCTTGTTTTATCGTCTATCCGTTCGAAATCAGATCCTGGTTCCCAGCCTGCTGTTATCTCTGTTTCTTCTCCCTGCATTGACGGTGGGAAAACTTCACCTGGAAGAAAACCTCCGTCATATAACCCTGACAACCGAGCAGGTGATTGCGCTTAAGGACAATGTATTAGTCTTGGTCGGTAAAGTGAATCAATTGAGGGAGCAGGGCCGCAGTCTTGAGCATGGCGGCAAAGTTGACGGGGTATTAATCAATCAGATAATGCCTACAGCCGACTCGGTACTAAATCGGCTGGAACCGGGCCAGAGAGACGCTTTTGCAATGCAGATTTCGCAGTATGTTGACCTGATGGAAAATATGGTGGGTATTACGAGGCAAGAAATTGGAACCACAGACTGGTCACCTTACTTGGCGGCTGATGCTGAGATCAGAGAAACCATAACTGCATTGTCGGCAGCAGTGAACCAACAGGCAATGGCTAATCTGGCACAGGGCATCAAGTCTCAGCAAACCACGATCAGCAATGCAGCTCTCACAGTCCCGCTAAGTTTTATAGCGGCAATATTGTTGGCATGGCTAATAGCTGTTTGGATAGTGCGTCCGATCCGGGACTTACGCCAGGCAATGTCTGCGTTGGCTCAGGGGCAACTGTCACTCAATATCCCAGTTACAGGTCGAAATGAGATGAGTGCCTTGGCCAATGATTTTAATACCTGTGTTGAACAGCTCAGGTTGATGGTCAGCGGATTGCAAAACATCGGTTCCGATGTGCTGTCTGCCACTGTCGAGCAGAGTCATGCCATGGAGATGGCGACAGATAACGCCGATCAGGAGCGGGGTGAAATTGAACATATTGTTACCGCGGTACATCAGATGGCAGCATCGGCGACAGAAGTCAGTCAAAATGCAGTGAGTGCTGATCGCAGCGCGCAGCATATTACCGGCCTGGCCGGGCAGACTCAGAGGTTGTTTGATCAGGATCAGCAAGCCTTTTCTGAAGTCGAAAGTCAGTTGAATCAGGCCGCAATGACGGTCAGTCAAGTGAAAGAGCAGTCGCAGGGAATTGTTAAAGTGATCGAAGTTATCCAGGGGATTTCCGAGCAGACCAACTTGCTGGCGTTAAATGCGGCTATTGAAGCGGCCCGTGCAGGAGAAAGCGGGCGAGGCTTTGCCGTGGTCGCCGATGAGGTTCGGTTACTGGCGGGACGTACCCGGCAGTCAACCGAAGAAATTCAGAATATTATCGTGCAGCTTCAGGAACAGTCACTCAGTGCTAACACCAATATGCAGCAAACGTTGTCAATGCTGGATGAAAGCCAACAACTGCGTAGCGAAACAGATCGGGCCCAACAGGAGATTGCTGATTCAATAGCTGAAATTGCTCAGGTTAATGCCTTGGTTGCCACTGCCGCCGAAGAGCAGTCACAGGTATCGAGGTCAATTCACCAGCGCCTGGATCAGCTCAATGATTTGGTCAGTCAGAATACTGCTGTCATCATGGAAAGCGGTGATGGCAGTAAGCAGCTGGCTGAGTTAGCTCAGCGTCAGAAAAATCAGCTAGATTATTTTGTTATGTGAGCAGGGAATGAGACGTAGAAAATAGCTTGAGGGGCTGAAGGATGGCCAAAATCCGTGCTTGCAACTTAAATGGCTTGAACATAGACCCACTATGTCTTTCCATTTCGATTGCCATCACGAATATTGGCCAATAATTATGGCGTAAAAATTAAGGGTAAACCGTAATTATTCGTTGGCTGCAGGTTGTACTTCACCATGAACAACCCAAGGCTCATCAGCAACAGTTAAGCTTTCTTTGTCCTGCCAGGTTGTACTGATGGCAGGAATATTTGTTGCCGTTGGTAATGTTAGCAGAGCCGCGCTGTTCAAATTCAGGCCAGCGTTAGTACAATCACTAGCACCGCCTGCCGCAGGCATAAAGCGTTTATCAATTCCAGTAGCTTTCAGGACATAGCGGTTGCCGTTAGTGTCATTATAAACTTCAGTACCGTCTGCAATGCTGAACTGTGCATTCCACTGACCGTCGGCCTGCTCCCACGGAATACCATGCAGGTTGCCTGGACCGTGGTATTCCAGCATAACCTGAGTACCATCGTTATTGGATTCACCGTTTCTATCATTTGCTGTCTGGTGGCTGTAAATGAAGTTGACGGGTTTATCGAACTCATAGAAGCTCTGATCTGTCTGGTTTTTCAGCATAGTCAGCTGGCTCCAGGAATCGACCCCCATTTCCCATCGGTAAGTGATCAGGCTCTGACCGTTAAGATCATCCCAGCTCGTAACAGAGCCTGCATCTGAACTCAGAACGAATTCACCGCTCGATGCCCCCCAGAACTCCTGATCATTGCTTAAATCATCACAAGTAAAGTTAAGTGTAACCGGCTGACCAGACAGTTTCAGGGTCATATCTGCCGGATCAAGGGTATAGGCGATACCCGTTGCTGACGGATCTTCGTAAGGCTGAGTGAAGGTCCAGTTAACCGCATCGTTAAGACTGATATTGCTTTGCGGGCAGTCGCCGTAACAGGTCAGGCCGATCGCTCCACTATTGAAAATGGCATCATTGGCACGGACGCTTTCGCTGGTAGTGTAAGCCACCTTATGCACCCCACCATCATTACCCAGGTAATTGACATTCTGGCGCAGCAAAGGTGACCAGAAGTAAGTATTTTGAGTTATTCCCGCATCGACACCATCAGGGATACCTGAGCCGTTATCACCCTGGAACTGGCCAGCACCTTCAACCCAGTAAACCGTCGTTGAATCGCTGCCGTTCCAATATTCGAAAGCTTCGCCATCTTGCAAAGAACGTTGTCCTTTTGTCTGACGTACCAGCTTACCTGGCGCAGTCACGACAGTGTAGCTCACACCATCCTCATCGGTAATCGTCGTTGGTGATACATATCCTGGCTGTTGCTGTTCTTCGGTCCACAGGCCCCACTCACCGATAAATCCGTGCTGAGGCTGGCCGCTAAGCGATGAAATATATTCGATGTTAAAACCTGCTTTAATGTCGAGCAGAGCACCGGTAGCTTCATTAAACAGAGAATAGCGGTGGACATTCTCACGAGGGGTCTGTTGCAAAAAATTCAGCCAAGGCTCAGAATTCCGTCTTTCCCATCTAATCTAGCGACTCAATGACCAACCACGAATTTAAATGGAAACACTTTGCCCCTGAGATCATCCTTTGGAGCCTTCGTTGGTATGGTTCGACTCCAATGAGCTACGCGAACCTCAGCGACATGCTGGCAGAGCGAGGGATTTCGGTGAATCGTTCGACCATTTATCGTTGGTTCATTGAATATTCCCCTAAATTACGTAAGAAGTTACGTCGCCATCAATTCATC
>NZ_JAKJSP010000102.1:0-5645 GCF_050337085.1 Photobacterium sagamiensis
ACTGAGGCTTTGTCGTCGATACCAACGATTACTTCAACGAGGGAAGCATCGCAACTTGATCGTAACGGCCATCGCTCGTTAAATGATTGCATTCATTTGGTCGATTATTCATGAGGTTGTCTTATCCCCCGTCGATCCCAAACAACGATTAGTAAGAATACCTAAATGATAAAAATTGAGTTGGCGTATCAGGTCAGGCCGCGATTAGTGGTGCAACCTCCGACAGGCGTTGGCTGGCTGTTACGATAAGTAATAGATCCACGAGCATAGACTGAAGTCCGGCACCACGACGTAATAAGTAAGGTAGGCAAGGCTGATTGAATCAATCAGTAACCCACGAATACCAGCATGTTAATCGTCGAAATTACTGGCTTCATCTGATGCGTTAACTCATCTCTTTCACAGACATTATGGCTCTGGCTTTGCTCGAGTTAGATTATGCACACGCTGCTTGACATGGGGAGTCATACCAACGTCTGTCATGAGGTGTGCTATGTTGAACCAACAAAGCGCACCAAACTCCATATCAAAACCGCCGAGTGTAACGCATCACCTTGATTGTTTTATAGCCGATAAGTCCCTGCAATGTATAATATTTCAAGTCCATATGTTTTACGATTAAAGCTGTATATACCTCTCTGGATATCGCGGCGGAATCGTACTATAAAAGTCCCATATTTGGCGAAAATCTTTTTCTAAGTCACCACTTGGGTAAATAATCTTACCAACCCCAACTTCACGCTTGTTATAGTCCAAGTACCCTAAAAGTATTGGTACTTGAGATTTCATTGCGACATGATAAAAACCTGTTCTCCACCGTTTGGCTGGCCCCCTCGTACCTTCTGGTGTTACTAAAACGGTTATGCCATCTGAGGCTTCAATGAATTTAACCATTTCATCTACCATTTTAGGGCGCTTTTCACCCAATTTTTTTCCTGAACGGTCAATCGGAATCGCCCCCATAGGTCCAAGAATCAGGTTAAACGGAAAGCGCATCCATTCCTTTTTTATTGTAAAACGTGGCTGAGGTAAGTTCATATAATCGCAAGCTGCCATTGTAAAAACAAAATCCCAATTACTCGTATGGGGAGCACCAACCATTACACAGTTTCTGACATCAGAAGGCGGTAAATCACGTACTTTCCAACCCTGAAGTCTAAACAATAGACGAAAAATAAATTTAAACATTTTCTAGAAATACCATTATTAATAGTTATAAAAAACTCTATGGAGTCCGATTTCGGCTAACGCCTACAATAACGTGTACCAACTCTGAACGAGCCAAGCACACCGAACTTCATACCAAAAATGCCGAGTGTAATGCATCACCCTTGATTGCCTTGTTATGTGCATTTAGCTAACACTGAAGTGTTTCTTGATCCTGCTGACCTTTTTTTAGGGTCATAAAAAGTATCAATAATTTCAAATCCGGCTTTGCGCATCATCCCTGCTGAAGCAGCGTTCTCCTCGTGCCTTTCGATGAACACGTTACTCGCATTCTGATTACGGGCGATAAGAACACATTCTTGAAGCAACTTACTACCCAACCCTTTTCCGCTGTGACTTTTACTCACAACTACTTCCTTGATATAAGCGATGTCTGAAGAATCAGTATATTTTGCAAGTTTGACTGGGAATGCATCATTATGAATGACTACTGCAAAACCTATGATTTCACCCTCTTCAACTTCAGCTAAAGCAACCGATGCTCTCCCTTCATCTATCAATGTGAATTGGGTGGATATACTTTCTTCGGTAATGTAATTCCAGTTATTTGCCCCATCTCTTAGCAGGAGAGCCCTCATATTTAAATAATCAATATCGTTCAACTTTCGACAATGTATTTTCATTTCATATTCACTCTTTGCACATAACGCCCACAATAAGGTGTGCCCCGTTGAACCGACCAAGTTCCGAACTTCATACCAAAACCGCCGAGTGTAACGCATCACCTTAGTTGCTCTGTTAAAGGGGGACACATCACTGCGCCTATTTTGCGAGTACTGCTTTCAGTCCAACTGAGGCGTAACTTGCTCCGTGTCTTCTTTAAATAAGTACACGATGTATGATAGAAATAAAGGAATCAATCACTCCTACTTAGCCTTCTTCACTACAATAAACACTGCTTTGCCTTTACCTGGTTGCCAATGATAGTCAATACTAAAACCGGCATTGGTCAGACAGTATTCCAATTCTTTTGTGGTAAAAACCTTAACCAACGGCATCAAACCAAAGAATTTTCCAATCGGCGCGATAACCTTAAAGAATTTCATGGTATCTCCAAGGCATACCGTACTGGTGACAAAAAATCCGCCCGGCTTGAGCATGTTGTGAACCTTTGCGATTACCTCTTCCTTGTTTTCAAGTAAGTGCAAAATACTGAGCCCTAACACCATATCCAAGGTTTGATCGGGCGCACTGAATTCATCGATAGTCGATTGTTCAAAAGTGACATTTTTGACGTTTTTTGCGTCAGCTTTGCCTTGGGCAATTTCAATCATTTTCGATGAAATATCAATTGCGTGAATGTGTTTCACATAGGGTGCGTGAGTGATGGCAGTCGAACCTGTTCCGCAGCCTAACTCCAGCACCTCCATATTTGGCTGAAAGTAATCGCGTGTAACCTGCAATTTTTTCTGATAAGCCGCTTCATCAGCAATGGGTTGTTTTGAATAGCGTTCTGCGATTTTGTCCCAAAATTTTGTTGAATTGTCCATTATATCCACCAATTATTTGACTAAATCCATGGTGTGCTTATCACTAGACTCGAACAAACCTATAATCTGCTCTGTTGGTTACCCCATACACTGAGCCTCTGGGCGGCTAACGTTATTTTGCACCACACCAAATTTGATAACCGTAATCACAGCCATGACCATACCAAAACCACCGAGTGTAACTGCATCCGCTTGAACAGTTTGTTAAGTGATTGCATCTCTACACTCTCGGTCTACGGCTTTTAACAACGTTGGTAATCTGTTATTGCCGTGCATACTCTTAATAAGCTCTTTTGCGATACTGTTATCAATACCTGCACTTGTAACAAATAAAGGCTGCTTACTTTGCCCCCTGTAAACTTCAAAATCGCTTGATGTGCCAGAAAATCTACTTTTTGCGACTCCAATGATTGGGGTGTGTGGATTTAGTGCTTTATAGAGATGCGCCCCTAAACCATCTTCGTTCTCTTTGCCTAAAGTGACATAACCATCAATCACAATAACGTTTGGCACTTTCTCAAGAGAATTTAATAAAGCTAATATGCATGGAAGCTCTCTTTTATAAAAACTTCCTGGCTCATATGGTTCAACATTGTCAATTTTAACAATGTGTTTTCCTTCAACTTCATCCGACGACCACTCATTAAACGTTAGTCCTGCTACAACGGCTGAGTTATCATCTCTGTAATGAACATCTATTACTAATAGCATTTATGTTCTAACTTCCATTTATCTTCGCAATTTTGCCCCCACAAATAAACCGCCGAGTGTAATGCATCACCGTGATTGTTTTATATTTTCTTTTCGACTCAATTGCTTGATAGCAATTTAAAGTCAAAAAACTAGAGAATGGAAACACCTTCAATCTCTATTACTGAATTGGCATCGGCTCGTTCAATAATTTTAACCAAGGCAGATTGAATAACCTCATTTTCTCTAACGTCAGTTTCACTCGCAAACCGTTCTTCTTGAACTTCTGCGCCCTCTCCCAGAGTAAACTGAACCACAACTTCAGTTGCACAATCCGCACTTTTACCAAAGTACGCTAATGTGATTTGAGGATAACCTTTAAAGCCTTTCTTGACCTGTTTCGCGATTCGTTTTTTAGCCTTATCCACATTCATACAAAATCCTTGTATCCACTGAAACTGAGAAAAATATAATGCCGCCATAACACGTTTATTACTATGACGACAAAGCCTAAATTTACCACCTAAACCACTGAAACTAAAGTAAACCTACAATGCCGAATGTAATAAATCGTGTTGATGGCTTTATAGTTGTGTGTTTTAATTAAACCAATGAACTTTTAAGCACGAAATGATCATCGTGCGTTTCAATTACTTGCCAGCTTAGCTTTGAATACAATTCAGGGATTTGAGCAAAAACCAATAACTCAGGCTCACCCATATCTTTGACCAGTTTCTCAGCACGATGAATCAATTGTGAGCTGATGCCCTGTTTACGATTTTCAGGTTTAATAAAAACAGCATTAATCCAAATTTCTTGTTCTTTGGTAATTGGAGATAGAAAACGAGTAAATACCAAACCACCAACCAATTCACCGTCTTTCAGGGCAATAATTGGATTTGGAATTACTTTTCCACCCTTTGTGGACGATAAAGGCTCAACGTCATCCCACTCACTTTTAAACCATTGATATAAAGTAATTAAATGCGGAGAATCACTTTCAACCTCTTGAATTAAAACCATTATTACTCCATTAAAATAGCCATTTCAGTAAAAATACATAACGCTTGCCATAAGGTGTGCCCCACTCAACCAATAAAGCGCACCGAACTCCATACCAAAACCGCCGAGTGTAATGCATCACTTTGATGGCTTTATAGTTTTTATTTTTCAAGAGTTTCTATCAAAAACAGAGCCATTGAACCAGATAGGTTAACTGCTAATTCCGCATGTCTTACTGATGGTTTTACTGATAAATGGCTCTTACCATGAGCATCACCATGCTTGTTTCTCAAACTGCCAAGTCCATTAACGATTGCCGAGCAACCACCTGAAATTTGCTTGAATATTTGTTCAGAATGTTGCTCTGGAGCCATATTGAGCTCTTTAGATGCCATTTTATATAGTTCTGATAACTCTATTTTTGCAGGGTTATACTCAACACCTTTGCTATCTAAAATATGCTTACAGCAACTTTCAAGTAATGTACGTGAAAGTGTTATTGCCCCTTCGGGATCATTCGATTTGCGTTCTAAGGCTTTAGTCCAATGATCGTGAACATATTGAGAGTTAATGGTTGTTAGACGCTTGGCGATCAAGTCCGCTGCTGGATTTTTATCTGACGATTCAAGAGCTGAAAGGATTTGATTAAATTCAGCCCAAATAAAATCACGACGGGGCTGATAACTCTCTATTTTCTTTATATACTGCCAAAATTGACTTAGAGACCGACATGTCCTTACCCAACTACAGAGGTAGTTGTTGAAAAGTAATAACAACGCCTTTAGCAGCCTAGATGAATCAACTGCATGAGTATGAGTCGGCATAAACTACCTCTGTAGGTAAATGTTCAACTAGACTTGAATCAGCCAATAATATTTGTCGAAGCTCTAAATATTCATTTTCGTCAGGTAAACCACCTGTCGCACGATCAAGACAGATATTTTGAAATGATTCGACACGCTCAAATGAGCTTTGTAAATAATCCACCTTGCTTCCTTTTAAAAACATAACATTCTATTCAACGAACTCGATTCGTATATCTCCTGTTTATCGGTAGATATACGAATGAAATATGCGATCGGAGTTCGTGTATCTCACCATTTCCGTGTTGGGGGCAGCTTGATGAAACAGAGAAAATGGCTAAAAAATCCACGCTACCGCCTTTGGGCACACAGAGCCCACAGCTGACTTCCAATTTAGGGAAATTTTATCATCATATGTGTACAGGTTTTTGGG
>NZ_JAKJSP010000103.1:0-5571 GCF_050337085.1 Photobacterium sagamiensis
ATTATGCGGGCATCGTATAATGGCTATTACCTCAGCCTTCCAAGCTGATGATGCGGGTTCGATTCCCGCTGCCCGCTCCAAATAATTCCCTCTTAGTTCAGTTGGTAGAACGCCGGACTGTTAATCCGTATGTCGCTGGTTCAAGTCCAGCAGAGGGAGCCAAATACAAAAAAGCTGCTTAATAAGCGGCTTTTTTTCTATCTATAATCCAGAATCGACGCCGAACTGACCTGATCGTGTAACTGCTAGGTACAAAAAAGGCCGCCAATGACGACCTTAATTCTACCAGCAAGCTTGAGACGCTTTACGGATATTATGTTGAATTGAATTATTTATTCATCAATGGTTATCGTGATAGACACTTTATCTTCTGCCACATTGTAGTATTTAGAGAGAGCCTTTTTAGCATCTTTAACACTTAATGCTAAATCTGACTCAACCTCATCCTTATCCGCGAGATCAGAAAATCGCTGCCAATCTAATGTTGACGGATCAAAAATACCTTTATTTAAATCAACGCCTTCTGAATCCTTTTTCAAGGCTTCTTTTTCATAATAAGCGATTGGCGATTGACCTTGCCATGTAATGATTGCAGCGTCATCAGCATCTAAAATGGCGAACTCATCGAACGTCACGATTTTACGCTTACCGCTTTCTATATATGCATGTTCATTTATTTTCGCGATCAAAAATGCTTGATGGTGCTTATCATCCTCACCCTTCCATTTAGAGTTCACACCATTTTTATTCTTTATGCAAACCAAGTAGTCAGCCCATTTTATGCTGCTAGCTGCGGCACGCCAGTAACCACATCCCCTTTGCTTTACAAAGTCTTCTAAATTGTCACTTGAAAAACACACCATATAGTTACTCATAACAAACACTCCGACATCTAACCGCAATCAATAGCCCAACAATAGCAATATATAGCGCATTGTCAAGCATGTGCTGCGCTATGATATAGAAATAGTACCGTATTGTTTATCACAACATAGCGTATGTTTTATGGTTTTTGACACTGGCTAAATGGATGGCTTCATTTATGGCAATAATTATTATCTTTCACCTGAAACGAAAAAGGCCGCCAATGGCGACCTTTTCAATGGCGACCTTTTCGGTGTTAACCCAATATAGTGATGTCACATTTCCCCAATTTAGAGATGTCACATTCTGGTATGGTTAGTCCCCGTTACTAACCGTATTCAGAGCTATGTGTCATGCTGCTTGCTATGAGCCAAAAAGAAATAAATCGCGTTGATGTTATTCGCGATGTTTGTGAAAAACGATTAACACAAATAGATGCATCAAGATTGCTCAACTTAACGCGAAGACACATTCAACGGTTAGTAAATCAATATCGAGATAATGGTGCTTCAGGCTTAGTTTCATTACGTCGAGGGCAGCCGAGTAATCGTCGGTTTCCTCCAAATTTTAAACGTAAGATCCTCGACATTATCAAAGATAAATATGCTGATTTTGGGCCGACGTTCGCCAATGAAAAATTATTTGAAAAACATAATATTAAGCTGTCATCAGAGACATTACGTCACTGGATGATTGATGAAGGATTATGGAAGTCACGGGCTAAACCTAAAGCGAAAACCTATCAACCCCGATACCGCCGGGAATGTTTAGGGGAGCTCATCCAAATTGATGGTTCACACCATGATTGGTTTGAAGGTCGAGCAGAGAAATGTTGTCTACTGGTTTTCATCGATGATGCCACTGGCCGATTGATGACTTTGCGTTTCAGTGAAGTTGAATCAACCTATGATTACATGAATGCGACACGGCAATATATCGAACAACATGGCAAGCCGGTAGCCTTTTACAGTGATAAGCACTCTGTCTTTAAAATCAACAAGAAAGCGCCATTAAGCGGCAAGCAGATGACCGAATATGGTCGGGCGCTTTATGAACTGAATATCGAATTAATTTGCGCTAATAGTTCCCAGGCTAAAGGGCGAGTTGAACGCGCCAATAAAACCTTACAAGACCGCTTAATCAAAGAAATGCGGCTAGCTGGCATTGACTCAATGGAGCAGGCGAATGCATGGCTTCCTCTTTTCATCGAAGATTTTAATCACCGTTTTGCCCGCGCACCTCATAGTTTAAAAGAAGCCCATCGTCCGCTGCGAGAGAACCACGATGAACTGGACGACATCTTTGCTCGCCAAAAGACACGTAAGGTATCGAATGCCTTAACACTGCAATATGACAAAGTGGTTTACCTGATTGAGCCAAATGATGGCACACAACGTTTAGCTGGTAAGAATGTAATGGTTTACGATTACCCAGACGGCACAGTAAGCATTAAATACTGTGGCAAAGCATTGCCTTACCAAGTGTTCGATAAGCTGCGACAGGTCAACCAGGCCGCTGTCGTTGATAATAAACGATTGGGTGCTGCCTTAGCTTTTGCTAAACGGAGTCAGGATGAAAGAAGTGAGATGTTAGAGAGAACCCGAAGCCCTAAAATATTCAGTCGAACCGCACAAAAGAGAGCCCGCCAAGTCAATCCAGTATTGTTCGACACAGTGGACTCTGATGATTAAGCAATGTGACATTTCTATCTTGGCAAACTATGTGACATTTTAAACTTGCCCTAACATGGCGACCTTTTCGGAATACGGTTTACGGGTGTTATGGTAAATCAGACTAAACCCCAGAATGTAATGATCACCTTGATGCCTTTATTATACCTTGTACAGTGAGATGAGATGTATGCGGAAACTAGGTTTAGGGACTTTATTTACTAATCCCGGAAAAATATTTTCCAGAAGATCAACTCTCAGTTGAATGCGCTCATCAAGCCACTTTCTTTCTTCATGAAGTAGTTCATGATCTTTTAATTCTTTTAGTTCGCAATGAAAGCCACCTGATGGCAAAGAACACAACCTTTGAATCTTTTCATGAAACTCAGTTACTTCTTCTGGTATATCAAGCAATATTGCATTGTGGTCCTCTGAATACCACAGGCTTTTAGGGAAGCAATTAATTAGAAATGACTCCAACCCAATTGTTGCATCCAATTGCTTTTTTCTTTCCTCCGGAAATTGAATTTTATATAACTCAAATTTATTAGTTTCACTCATTTACTTGCTCCTTAAAACCAAATTACAATCCGTTTCTGCCACCTGACTGAATAGCGGTATAACATTTTGTTCAACGATCTGAGACAGAGATCGTACACCGCATTATGCTACCAGACACCTACAGGTTGATATTGCTTCCCACTCCACAATTTAAAAATGTCACTGATACCCATAAAATTCGGTAGTCATTATGCCCATTACGTTAAATAGGTCATTTTTTACCCACAGAATCAGTGGTAACCAATGCTAGCCCAGACATTACAGGTGACCAAAATCATAACCCTGTAACGTAAAAAAGGCCGCCATAGGCGACCTTTCTGTCATTCATAGTTAGGCATTAGCCCCGTTTTTCCCTCGGACTTACCGGCCTTGGCGGTGGTGGGGGTACTTGTTTTTTATCCATGACTACTCCTTCGGCTGAGCTGGGGATGGCGGATTGTCTTTGACAAGTAGATGTAGCCTCACTTTTTGGCTGGAGCCTTTTTGGGTGGTGGCGGTGGTGGTGCAGAATTAGGGGTTATAGGCCTATTTTCATCAATCAACATTAACTACTCCTACATCGTTGGGGGGGATCTTTTGGGTGGTGGTGGTGGCGGTGGTACTTGAATTCTCCGCCTTTGTCTCTTTGGTGGAGAGGGTGTTGAGTTGGGGTTGGGGATTGGTTTCTTTCCCATAACTTGACTCACTTATATTTAAATTAAAAAAAATCCCTAACCATAAAATTCCGAACACGAGAAAAACTGGAGCTGCAAAATGTGATATTTGATTAAGCCCCCTAAATTTTGAGTCTGTGAACTCTATTTTTTCAGGACATGCCTTAGGGGGGGCACGTAAACACTCTATAATTTCAACCCTATTCGTCATAACAGAATCACACATTTGCCGATTTGATAAATATATAAACCCTGAAATAAATAAGCTAACCAGTACAAAAAACACGGATAACCCGAAAAACAACCAACTAACTTTCAGCCATCCGATGCTAACCAGTTCCCCTGAATCTAACATTGATTTACTAAATGTAAATGTAAGCCCTAGAGCCGCACTAGATATAGTAAGTACAGCTTTATCTAACCCTTCAGATACTTTTATCTCTCCATCATTTAGAAAATCTCTGTATTCTTTGTAGTGTTCGTAATCTTCATAACAAGAACTTTCCAACTCTTCATTGCTCAAAACGAATTCCTATGTAGGGTGCATTAAATGCATCATCATGCTAATAAAAACTTATAGGTTGCAATTAAAAAAGCAATTTCACTTACAGTGCTGTTAAGAAAGTTGGATATGCGACATTTATCACACAAATAAGCGCTCTGTTGCTCTGCCAGAAATGTCACGACACCCTCACAACCAACAAGCTTGTTTGTGTTGGCAGCCTTTCGAGGATCACTTTACGGGTGTTATTTTCAATACGAACAATCCAGAATCTACTTAACCCGCATTGTTATGTGAATTATGAACGCTTACCTAACCCCGGAGCGCCTCCAGACACTATTGGACCTCGATATGGTTTAAAATCGTCACAAAGTGCACCACCCTGAGTGCTCTCCCGTGAAGCCTTTCTCTGTTCCTTCAATTCTTTTTTCTTTTGGGCCTCTTTTGCAAGTCTCGCCCTTTCTTGGCTCTGTTTTGTTTCTATTGCTATGTTATCTTTTAACAGCCATGAAATCACAACTTGCCTTTGAAGCTGTATATCGGATATTGACTCTTTAAATACTATCTCACGCTCTAATCGTAGAACCTCTCTTTCTAGGTCACTTCGGTTAAACTTCGCTCTTAATATAGAATATAATTTCTTAGACTTTTTCGGGACGTGTCGATTCAAAGCCCATTCATAAGTACCTTGTAGAGTTCCTCGGGTACGCTTCAGTTTCTTTGGCAGCACACATTTAAAAGATGGACCTTTTTGAAATGCGAACCTTACGCAATTAAGCCGGTGTTTATCCAGATCTGCTTGTGAATTAAAGAAACACCCACAATCCTCGCACCTAGACGGCCTCATACATACTCCTTCACATAACGCCTACAACTTACGAATCCCCACAAAATACCTTTGTAGTTCAATAAGTAGACACAAAGCTTGTCTACAAATCTAATGAATACGCTTCAAATACAAAAATTCAAAAGCAAATTGCTTGATGTTCAAACATTACACTAACCTTCGGACAATCAATACCATGAGCCAAGTAAAGCAACATATATAAAAACCTAATTGTTGGTAATCATTCATGATTTTGTGGGGATTCCCCAGCGCCTACAATAAGGTGCACCAACACTGAACTAACCAAGCACACCGAACTTCAAACCAAAACTGCCGAGTGTAATGCATCACCTTGATGTTTTTGTGTACGCCCAGCATGGGCATGAACTAATGAGGTGAAAGTCCTCTGTAGGAAAATCACCGTCTAATAACCTATTGATTATTAGATGTTAACTACTAGCGAATGGCAAGGGCTTTTCCGCGAGGAACGGTCTG
>NZ_JAKJSP010000104.1:0-5093 GCF_050337085.1 Photobacterium sagamiensis
ACACTGAAATTGCTCTTTGAAAACTGAACAAAACAAAGCGCCAACGTTAAATTTTAAGTGAGCACACACTATTAAAAAAGCAAAATGAGCAAGTCAAACATTTCTTCGGAGAGTTTGATCCTGGCTCAGGACGAACGCTGGCGGCGTGCCTAATACATGCAAGTCGAGCGAATCGATGGGAGCTTGCTCCCTGAGATTAGCGGCGGACGGGTGAGTAACACGTGGGCAACCTGCCTATAAGACTGGGATAACTTCGGGAAACCGGAGCTAATACCGGATACGTTCTTTTCTCGCATGAGAGAAGATGGAAAGACGGTTTCGRCTGTCACTTATAGATGGGCCCGCGGCGCATTAGCTAGTTGGTGAGGTAATGGCTCACCAAGGCGACGATGCGTAGCCGACCTGAGAGGGTGATCGGCCACACTGGGACTGAGACACGGCCCAGACTCCTACGGGAGGCAGCAGTAGGGAATCTTCCGCAATGGACGAAAGTCTGACGGAGCAACGCCGCGTGAACGAAGAAGGCCTTCGGGTCGTAAAGTTCTGTTGTTAGGGAAGAACAAGTACCAGAGTAACTGCTGGTACCTTGACGGTACCTAACCAGAAAGCCACGGCTAACTACGTGCCAGCAGCCGCGGTAATACGTAGGTGGCAAGCGTTGTCCGGAATTATTGGGCGTAAAGCGCGCGCAGGTGGTTCCTTAAGTCTGATGTGAAAGCCCACGGCTCAACCGTGGAGGGTCATTGGAAACTGGGGAACTTGAGTGCAGAAGAGGAAAGTGGAATTCCAAGTGTAGCGGTGAAATGCGTAGAGATTTGGAGGAACACCAGTGGCGAAGGCGACTTTCTGGTCTGTAACTGACACTGAGGCGCGAAAGCGTGGGGAGCAAACAGGATTAGATACCCTGGTAGTCCACGCCGTAAACGATGAGTGCTAAGTGTTAGAGGGTTTCCGCCCTTTAGTGCTGCAGCTAACGCATTAAGCACTCCGCCTGGGGAGTACGGCCGCAAGGCTGAAACTCAAAGGAATTGACGGGGGCCCGCACAAGCGGTGGAGCATGTGGTTTAATTCGAAGCAACGCGAAGAACCTTACCAGGTCTTGACATCCTCTGACAACCCTAGAGATAGGGCKTTCCCCTTCGGGGGACAGAGTGACAGGTGGTGCATGGTTGTCGTCAGCTCGTGTCGTGAGATGTTGGGTTAAGTCCCGCAACGAGCGCAACCCTTGATCTTAGTTGCCAGCATTYAGTTGGGCACTCTAAGGTGACTGCCGGTGACAAACCGGAGGAAGGTGGGGATGACGTCAAATCATCATGCCCCTTATGACCTGGGCTACACACGTGCTACAATGGATGGTACAAAGGGCTGCAAACCTGCGAAGGTAAGCGAATCCCATAAAGCCATTCTCAGTTCGGATTGTAGGCTGCAACTCGCCTACATGAAGCCGGAATCGCTAGTAATCGCGGATCAGCATGCCGCGGTGAATACGTTCCCGGGCCTTGTACACACCGCCCGTCACACCACGAGAGTTTGTAACACCCGAAGTCGGTGAGGTAACCTTTATGGAGCCAGCCGCCTAAGGTGGGACAGATGATTGGGGTGAAGTCGTAACAAGGTAGCCGTATCGGAAGGTGCGGCTGGATCACCTCCTTTCTAAGGATAAATACGAGAGCGCTTTTGTTTTGTTCAGTTTTGAATGAGTAATTCATTCARATRCGAAAGATCTCATCACGTAGTGATGRARTTTTTTCTTCTTTGTTCCTTGAAAACTAGATAATAGATAGAAGGCAATTAATTTTTTCAAAGCATCAGTAAGATCTTTTTTAACGGTTAAGTTAGAAAGGGCGCACGGTGGATGCCTTGGCACTAGGAGCCGATGAAGGACGGGACTAACACCGATATGCTTCGGGGAGCTGTAAGTAAGCTTTGATCCGGAGATTTCCGAATGGGGAAACCCACTGTTCGTAATGGAACAGTATCTTTACCTGAATACATAGGGTACTGAAGGCAGACCCGGGGAACTGAAACATCTAAGTACCCGGAGGAAGAGAAAGCAAATGCGATTTCCTGAGTAGCGGCGAGCGAAACGGAATTAGCCCAAACCAAGAGGCTTGCCTCTTGGGGTTGTAGGACACTCAACATGGAGTTACAAAGGAACGGGGTAAATGAAGTGATCTGGAAAGGTCCGTCAAAGAAGGTAAAAACCCTGTAGTTGAAACTTCGTTCCCTCCTGAGTGGATCCTGAGTACGGCGGGACACGAGAAATCCCGTCGGAAGCAGGGAGGACCATCTCCCAAGGCTAAATACTACCTAGTGACCGATAGTGAACCAGTACCGTGAGGGAAAGGTGAAAAGCACCCCGGAAGGGGAGTGAAATAGATCCTGAAACCGTGTGCCTACAAGTAGTCAAAGCYCGTTAATGGGTAATGGCGTGCCTTTTGTAGAATGAACCGGCGAGTTACGATTTCATGCGAGGTTAAGTTGATAAGACGGAGCCGCAGCGAAAGCGAGTCTGAATAGGGCGAATGAGTATGAGGTCGTAGACCCGAAACCAGGTGATCTACCCATGTCCAGGGTGAAGTTCAGGTAACACTGAATGGAGGCCCGAACCCACGCACGTTGAAAAGTGCGGGGATGAGGTGTGGGTAGCGGAGAAATTCCAATCGAACCTGGAGATAGCTGGTTCTCTCCGAAATAGCTTTAGGGCTAGCCTCAAGATGAGAGTATTGGAGGTAGAGCACTGATTGGACTAGGGGCCCCCAACGGGTTACCGAATTCAGTCAAACTCCGAATGCCAAATACTTATTCTTGGGAGTCAGACTGCGAGTGATAAGATCCGTAGTCGAAAGGGAAACAGCCCAGACCACCAGCTAAGGTCCCAAAGTATACGTTAAGTGGAAAAGGATGTGGAGTTGCTTAGACAACCAGGATGTTGGCTCAGAAGCAGCCATCATTTAAAGAGTGCGTAATAGCTCACTGGTCGAGTGACTCCGCGCCGAAAATGTACCGGGGCTAAACGTATCACCGAAGCTGTGGATTGACACCGTATGGTGTCGATGGTAGGAGAGCGTTCTAAGGGCGTTGAAGTCAGACCGGAAGGACTGGTGGAGCGCTTAGAAGTGAGAATGCCGGTATGAGTAGCGAAAGAAGGGTGAGAATCCCTTCCACCGAATGCCTAAGGTTTCCTGAGGAAGGCTCGTCCGCTCAGGGTTAGTCGGGACCTAAGCCGAGGCCGAAAGGCGTAGGCGATGGACAACAGGTTGATAYTCCTGTACCACCTATACATCGTTTGAACGATGGGGGGACGCAGAAGGATAGGGTAAGCGCGCTGTTGGATATGCGCGTCCAAGCAGTTAGGCCGGAAACGAGGCAAATCCCGTTTCCATYAAGGCGGAGCTGTGATGGCGAGGGAAATATAGTACCGAAGTTCCTGATTCCACGCTGCCAAGAAAAGCCTCTAGTRAGATGTAAGGTGCCCGTACCGCAAACCGACACAGGTAGGCGAGGAGAGAATCCTAAGGTGTGCGAGAGAACTCTCGTTAAGGAACTCGGCAAAATGACCCCGTAACTTCGGGAGAAGGGGTGCTTTTTAGGGTGAATAGCCCAGAAAAGCCGCAGTGAATAGGCCCAGGCGACTGTTTAGCAAAAACACAGGTCTCTGCGAAGCCGCAAGGCGAAGTATAGGGGCTGACACCTGCCCGGTGCTGGAAGGTTAAGGGGAGAGGTTAGCGCAAGCGAAGCTTTGAACCGAAGCCCCAGTAAACGGCGGCCGTAACTATAACGGTCCTAAGGTAGCGAAATTCCTTGTCGGGTAAGTTCCGACCCGCACGAAAGGTGTAACGATCTGGGCACTGTCTCAACGAGAGACTCGGTGAAATTATAGTACCTGTGAAGATGCAGGTTACCCGCGACAGGACGGAAAGACCCCGYGGAGCTTTACTGCAGCCTGATATTGAATTTTGGTACAGCTTGTACAGGATAGGTAGGAGCCTGAGAAGCCGGAGCGCTAGCTTCGGTGGAGGCGTTGGTGGGATACTACCCTGGCTGTATTGAAATTCTAACCCGCGCCCCTTATCGGGGTGGGAGACAGTGTCAGGTGGGCAGTTTGACTGGGGCGGTCGCCTCCTAAAGAGTAACGGAGGCGCCCAAAGGTTCCCTCAGAATGGTTGGAAATCATTCGTAGAGTGTAAAGGCACAAGGGAGCTTGACTGCGAGACCTACAAGTCGAGCAGGGACGAAAGTCGGGCTTAGTGATCCGGTGGTTCCGCATGGAAGGGCCATCGCTCAACGGATAAAAGCTACCCCGGGGATAACAGGCTTATCTCCCCCAAGAGTCCACATCGACGGGGAGGTTTGGCACCTCGATGTCGGCTCATCGCATCCTGGGGCTGTAGTCGGTCCCAAGGGTTGGGCTGTTCGCCCATTAAAGCGGTACGCGAGCTGGGTTCAGAACGTCGTGAGACAGTTCGGTCCCTATCCGTCGCGGGCGCAGGAAATTTGAGAGGAGCTGTCCTTAGTACGAGAGGACCGGGATGGACGCACCGCTGGTGTACCAGTTGTCTTGCCAAAGGCATAGCTGGGTAGCTACGTGCGGACGGGATAAGTGCTGAAAGCATCTAAGCATGAAGCCCCCCTCGAGATGAGATTTCCCATAGCGCAAGCTAGTAAGATCCCTGAAAGATGATCAGGTTGATAGGTCAGAGGTGGAAGCGTGGCGACATGTGGAGCTGACTGATACTAATAGATCGAGGACTTAACCACGCTTTAAAAAATGAAATACCTTCTTATTATCTAGTTTTGAAGGAACAACGTTCCTTTATTGTTTGGTGRCGATAGCGAAGAGGTCACACCCGTTCCCATTCCGAACACGGCAGTTAAGCTCTTCAGCGCCGATGGTAGTTGGGGGTTTCCCCCTGTGAGAGTAGGACGYCGCCAAGCTATAACCTTTAATTGTATCCTTTTTTTAAAAAAGGACATACTAAATTTTATACAAGAAACATTTATACCGTCGCGGGGTGGAGCAGTCCGGTAGCTCGTCGGGCTCATAACCCGAAGGTCGCAGGTTCAAATCCTGTCCCCGCAATTATTAGGTC
>NZ_JAKJSP010000105.1:0-4853 GCF_050337085.1 Photobacterium sagamiensis
GTCTTCAGGCTCCGGGACATAAATAGGGTTAACATCCCCATTTTTGTCTTCAGGCTCCGGGACATAAATAGGGTTAACATCCCCATTTTTTAATAACGTAGCGAGCATAATGGCATCGCGTTTATCGGTTTTGACACGATTACCAGGTTTCTTTGGGATGAGTGAAGGTGCGACAATGAAACACTCTTGCCCTAACTTGCAGAGATGGCGATAAATCCAGTAACCACAAGGGCCAGCTTCATAAACAAAATAGAGCTTCGAATCTGGGTGTTTAGATTGAAACTGTCGAACAAGCTTAGTAATCGCTTGTTTATTGGTTTGAATTTTCCCAAGGTGTTGTGGCTGACTTGTTCTTCTCTCAAGAATGTAGACGACTTCGGTTGATTCTTTATGCGTGTCTAAGCCAATGAAAATTATGCTATGTTTAGTCATGCTAGCCTCCCGTATATGTAAATTAGTCACATATATTATGGCTCTGGCTGTTACAGCTAACCCACGAAGCGGAGGCTAGCACCTCATGGGGAGTCATTATGTCTATAAGGCTAAATTTGTATTGTTACTGCTTATTTGGGGAAATAAATTGAAGAGATTAAGCAAAGAACAAATTAGAGAACTTCCTGTATTTCAAGGCGTTGTTCTTGATAAAATTGAAGTTGTAATTAATAAGGAAGAAGCATTAAAAGCCGTATCTGAGTTAATAAAACATTCTGTTCTCGGATTTGATACTGAAAGCAAACCTACCTTTAAAAAAGGTGAGGTAAGTAATGGCCCTCAATTAATCCAAATCTCCTGTAAAACGAAGACCTTCATCTTTCCTGCTAAATTCCCTGCGGCTATAAAAGAAATAGATCAAATATTAAGTAATCCAAATATCAAAAAAGTTGGATTTGGACTTGCTGATGATAAAAGGATTATTTTTAGAAAATTTGGTATAAAGGTTGTTAACACGGTAGAACTTTCAAAGAAAGTAAAGTTATTTCTAGGTGTTAAACAAAATGTAGGTGCAAGAGTTGCTGTAGCAATGTTATTCAACCAGCGTTTAACAAAAAGTGCTCAAAAGTCTAATTGGTCAATATTTCCACTTAAGGATTACCAATTACGGTATGCTGCAAATGATGCCTACGCTGCATTGTGTGTAGAAACTAAAATTGAAAACTCAGACATTGAAACTGCCTTATAACAAATGCATCAACACGATTTATTACACTCGGCATTGTCAGTTTGCCGAGTGTTTCTCGTTTTAAAGCGTCAAATTCAGGTAAGTTTGCATGGTAATAAACGTGTTATGCAGGCGTTATATGAAAAACAAGGAACAAACATGAAAAAACAGATATTATTTATATTAATACCTTTCCTCCTATTATCAGGATGTGCGAGCAACGATCTTTCCCTCAGGCATGATGTCGCATTGTCTTTTGATTCCGAACGTATCGCCTATGATGTGGTCGGCAAAGGCAAAACTGCGCTAATTTTTATTCATGGCTGGAGTTGCGACGGACGTTACTGGCAGAAGCAAATTCCTGTTTTCGCAAAAGAGTATCAAGTAATCACAGTTGATTTGGCTGGTCATGGACATTCTTCATTAGATAGATCTGAGTTTTCAATGTTGTCCTTCGCTAACGATGTGAAAGCAATTATTGAGAAAGAAAACATTGATAGAGCAATTTTGATTGGGCATTCCATGGGAGGCGGTGTAATTGCTGAAGCGGCCAGGTTAATGCCGGAAAAAGTAGTTGGGATTGTAGGAGTTGATACCTTGCAAAATGTTGCAGAGCGCACGCCTCAAAGTGTAATCGACGAAATGACAAAACCTTTTGAAGCTGATTTTAAAAGTGCCGCACAGAATTTTGTTTCACCAATGTTTCCGGAAGGCAGTGATCAACAATTGGTGAATTGGGTAAAAGAAGATATGTCTTCTGCCCCAAAGGAAATTGCTTTGAGTGCCTTTCGTAATTATGTGGGCCAGTATGTAAGCGGAGAAGCCGCCATAGTATTTAAAAATATCACTGTTCCTGTGGTCTCAATAAACGCCAGATTATGGCCGACAGCACCTGAAGAAAATAAAAAGCATATAAAAAACTATCAACTGTTTTATATTGAGAAAACAGGTCACTTTCCAATGCTGGAAAAGCCCGATGAATTTAATATACTGTTGAAAAAAGCCCTTAACTCCATAGAATTAAATGAATAAAGAACATATAACCAGGCGTTTAACACCGCTTCACTGCGTTACGCTCGGACTCGCTGAATCTCGCCGGTTAACTTAACGTTAGTTGCCAAAAAATGATTTTATATTGCCCTGTAAAACAAAGAGTTATATTCCAGCTAAATGGTTTGGAATAATCGGCGGTACTATTTAAGTAATTTGTGCTTTTATAGGTACATTCCGCCCAATAATGAAGTCGCTAATAGTTGTCTTCATACGTTATAAAAATGCAATTTCGCAACATTATCTCTAGCTTGTTTATGCGGGCTTCATTGCAGTTTTATTAAAACACTCACGCAGTGTTGCAACTAATCAGGTAGCCGAAGGTCTTTAACCCTCATCCCCCACAACACCCTTCATGCGGATCCGCACAGGGATTTCTCCTCATTAGTTCATGCCCATGCTGGGCGTACACAAATGCATTAACTGGCAGTAGTCGTACTAAAGGGAATTTCTTACCTAATTATCCATTTCAAGTCGTATGGGTGTTTAATTGTGCATTGAAAGCTAATATTCTGGGTGAGTTTGGTGAGACATTCTGATTTCAGAGGAGGGAATAATGAACAAATGTGGACAATGCCGTCAATTTACAAGAACACCTGAAAATCAAAAAGATCTTTGCGGTGCTTGGGAACAACCAACGACTGCAACACGGGATGCTTGTGAGTTCTTTATGCCTAAAAGCCTCTTCGTCAACCTAGCGAAAGAGGGACAGGACATTCATAGTTTGCCAGACGTAGGCCAGTTAATCGGGTAGCCGAGGGTCTTTAACCCTCAGCCCCCACAACACCCTGCATACCATAGGATCCCTCTCTTCTTATACACGCGTTACCCCTTCCAGAAAGCCGACAACCCGAGAAACTGGTGTTATACGGACACTCACACCCTGATCGATGAATAAAAGCTTTCTGTTTAGTTGAAGGCTACGATCTGAATTGAGATATTGTCCAATATCAGCAAAGTATACCAGTGTAGCCTCTTGCCATCGATGGAGTTCAGTTTAGTGAAGTACAGAATTGCAACGTTAAAAGATGCAGAAAAGATAGCTGATTTGCACGCGCGCAGCTGGAGAGAATCATATCGAGACATATTTCCCGATTCGTTTTTAGATAAAGATGTTTGGGATGATAGAAAAGCCTGCTGGTTAGCGCGATTAGCTAAACCAAAGTATAATCAGCATGTTGTCGTTGTAATGGATAATGACATTATTTGTGGTTTCGTCTGCGCTTTTGGAAACGAAGATCCTAATTGGGGAACTTTTATCGATAACCTTCACGTATCGAGGTCCTATAAAGGAAAAGGAGTTGGCAAGTCACTAATGCGTATGGTTGCGAAATGGTCGATGGATAACTTCCCTAATGAAGGGCTTTACCTAGAAGTTCTTGAGGACAATATCACTGCACGTGGCTTTTATGATGCTTTAGGAGCGACCCATCAAGAAACAAGGTTGTGGCAACCTCCTGGTAGCACCCGTAAAGTCAATGACTTGCTTTACGTTTGGAAAAGCATTGAATGTATGGGATTAAAAGTTGGCTAAAGCAATCAGCTGATACGTTACACTCGCGGTTTTTGTATGGAGTTCCGTGTGCTTTGTTGGTTCATCGTGGCGCAACTTATGGCTGGTGTTGGTATTGTCATGGCATAAAGGAGGTAGATTTTGGAGTTAGTATTATTTGCCGTCATCCGTATAACGCTTTTTATTCTATTATCTATTTTGTTAGTTGTTCTTTCTTGGCGAGCTTTACATAATCCGAAATGTCATGGTTTTTATCGGTTTTTTGCGTTTGAAGGAATCTTGGTACTTGTTTTGATGAATGCTTCATTTTGGCTCAAAGACCCGCTTTCTCCTCTTCAGTTGATCTCGTGGACAATTCTCTTTTTTTCTATCCTGTTCGTTTTTCAAGGGGTTTATTTACTCAGAAAAATGGGAGGTTCTAGGGATAAAGAAATAATCTCGGAAAATCTTACTTTTGAAAATACAGCGCAGCTCGTAACACATGGTATCTACAAATATATTAGACACCCTATGTATAGTTCCTTGCTATTGTTGGCGTGGGGTGCTTTTTTGAAGCATATAACCATCTATGGGCTTTTGGCGGCTTTGATTACGACAATTTTTCTGGTGATTACAGCAAAAATTGAAGAGCGTGAAAATATGTTATTCTTTGGTTCTAGTTATAAGGAATATATGAAAAAGACAAAAATGTTCATTCCTTACATATTCTAAAACCAAATGTCTAATCGGGGGGGGGGCCAAGGGTCTAACCCTCAGCCCCACAACACTCTGCATACGCGCCACCCCTTCCAGAAAGCCTACAAAGCCTACAAACTCATTACTTACTTCGGTTTGTAGGGTTTATAGGGTGTTGAACAGGGGGCATGCCCCTGACGGCAGGCAATCCCCGTCCCCCTTTCACGAATCCGCCCTAGAAACGTCCCCCATTTTCCAAAGCTGTAAACTTCGATAAATGCTACTTATTGCACTGTGATTCACATAACCAGAGCTCACTCAATAAAACATATGCATATGATGACAGCATCGCCTAAATTTGATGATAGCTGGTAGGTTCTGATACCCAAGGGCGGTAGGTATGCGATCCCGATGCGTAAAAACCTGCGGTTTGGGTGGGATATACGATCTTAGATC
>NZ_JAKJSP010000106.1:0-4121 GCF_050337085.1 Photobacterium sagamiensis
CTATCGAAGCGGGTCTATCGAAGCGGGTAAAAAAGTTGGTGTATTGGGCAGCATTGGCTCGGGTAAAAGCACCCTGGTTAATTGCCTCAATCATCATCTTGATGTCGGTGAGGGCCAGATTTTCTGGGGTGATGTCGATATCACCAAGATGTCACGCCAAAACTGGCGAACCTATATTCGGACCATGACCCAGCAACCCTATTTATTCTCCGACACAATAGTTGAAAACGTCCAGTTCGGGGCCGCTCAGGATATCGATAACCGAACCGATGGCGATGTCCGGCATGTGTTGGAGTTAAGTCAGTTAAGCGATGATATATCTCGGTTTAGTGAAGGTGAGCAAACGATAGTGGGTGAGAAAGGAATAATGCTTTCTGGTGGCCAAAAGCAAAGGCTGAGCATTGCCCGGGCATTATTAACACCCAGTGATCTGATTATCATGGATAATGTTCTTTCGGCTGTCGATTATGAGACTGAGCGCAAAATCCTCGACGGCGTCTTTAACCGCATAAAAGATCAAAGTTTGCTGGTTGTATCTCATCGTATTAGTGCGCTGGAAAATCTGGATCAAATTCTGGTGCTGGATAAGGGGGAAATAATTGCACGGGGAAGCCATAGCGAGTTGTTATTATCATCGCAATATTATCGCGCAACATGGCAACTGCAACAACATGATCCGGAGTATGTCGCATGATTAAGGCCCTGGATATTCATTACCTTAAACACTTCTATAAGTATGCTTCAGCCTACAAAAAAACGGCTTTGACAGGCCTTGCGATGATGCCGCTCTCTATCGCTACCAATTTACTCTTTCCCTGGTTAGTTATTCAGGTGATAGATCAGCACTTGATACCCGGACAATTTGACGGATTACCACTAATGATCGGTGCGATGGTGCTGGTGCTGGTAGGTAATTACATTAGTGATGCCCTGTATAGTTACTATTTGCGCAAGACCGGACAACTGGCGGTGTTTGACATGCGAATGGCACTTTTCAAACGCGTTGTTAATTTACCGCGCAGCTACTTCGATAAAACACCTACCGGGGTGACGTTGTCACGTTTAACCAGTGATCTCGAAGCTATCGGTGAATCCTTTGTATTGGGTGTGCTGGGGCTGGTAAAGGACTCGATCAATACCCTAGCGGTTTTACTCTTTATGTTTTTTATTAACTGGCAGTTGACACTGGTCGTCTTGGTGGTGTTTCCGCCGGTTTTGTATCTGACGCAATATGTACGCAACAGACTGCGTAAGTTGTATTTAATTACTCGCGGTACTCTGGCCCGAGGTACGGGGTATTTACAGGAATGCCTGTCAGGGATAAAAACCGTTCAGCTTTATGGTGCCGAGCCGGAAGTCGAAGCTAAATATCGTGCCTATACTAGCGAATTTATGCGGGCACAGCTCAAGACCAATAAATATGATGCGACACTATTTTCGGTCATTACCGGGGTTACTTCGGTTACTATCGGACTTATCATCTGGTACGGTGCCGGTGAAGTGTTGCAAGGTGCGTTGACCTTAGGTGTCTTGATTGCTTTTATCAACACCCTGGAAAAAATCTTCGTACCGTTGCGAGACTTTACCTCGCAGATAGCTTCAATACAGCGTTCGTTCGCCGCGTTCGAGCACATCGAAGAGTTATTTGTCGAACCTTTAGAAGAAGAGGGCCGAACACTGTTGTCGCTGGCTGATCTTAAGGGCCCCCTGACATCGTTTGAATCATTGCAGTTTAAGAATGTTCGATTCCGCTACAACGAAGACGGCCCTTATGTATTGGACGATCTGTCGTTCAATTTGTCTAAAGGTGAACAACTGGCGCTGGTGGGAACCACTGGCTCTGGAAAATCGACGATCATCCGTCTGCTCAATAAGGTTTATCAGGATTACGAAGGCAGTATCTTATTAAATGGAATTGAATTATCGAGCATTCCAAAACAAGCAATATTGCACCTGTTTTCGCTGATGCAGCAGGACGTGTTTCTATTTGAAAAAAATATTCGCTTCAATATCTCTCTTGGTGATGACCAATTGAGCGATGAAGCGATAGTAGATGCCGCCCAATATGTCTATGCGCATGATTTTATAATGGAATTACCAAGTCAGTATCAGTTTGAATTAAAAAACAGCGGTAGCAACCTGTCGGCGGGCCAGACCCAGCTTATTTCCTTTGCCCGCTCTATTGCCCGCGGCGGACAGGTAATGATATTAGACGAAGCAACCAGTTCGGTCGACTCTGTTACCGAAGATTTGATCCAGAAAGCGATCGGACGCTTATTCGCCCAGAAAACGGTTATTGCGATTGCGCATCGTCTTAGCACCATTCGACATTCTAATCAGATCCTGGTCCTGGATCGCGGTAAGATTGTTGAACGGGGTAATCATCAGCAGCTGCTGGCGTTGCAGGGGATTTATGCGGGTCTGCTCAACGATGACAACAACATCGAAGACGATACTGCGCAGGCCCAGCAGAGTTATACCAATCTGACAAAGTAATTGCTCACTAACGTAATCAAATTGGTATAAGAGTATAGGTGTAGTGGCACACTGAATTTGGCCACCTGATTAGAGATGATATTACCTAACAGTGTATTACCAAGAACTCTGTATATACCCGAACCGATACTCGGCTCAGCAAAGCACTCTCAGCTGAATTTTTACTAAATATTAGTAAGTTTGTTTTTATAAGTTAAGGGCGATCAATCAACGGATGTTATCGCTGCAGTTAGCCGCTTCGCTCAAAAATTACACACCGAACAGTCTACTCATAGTCGCGCTTACGGCCTGATGAGCGTCATCGAGCAAGGGCTCGCCGTGGGCGCTCAGAAGGTGACGGAATTCCAATTCTTTAAGGCGCAAAAAATCGCTGGTTTTAGGCTCGGCATATTTAAGCCAGCCAGGGCCAACCGTGGCTTTGTTAAAAAAGCCAAGTCGTTCCTTCGATTCAGCAGCAAAGTCATTAAAGTACTCGTCCGGACCTGACATGTTTTGGAGTATCTTGGACAGGCATAGTTAAAAAAGTAACTAAGACTGACATCATTAAGTTGGTCAAATACATCCGAAATAGCATTATGGCTTATCTTGCTTGTAATAGCCGGAACCTGAAGCAATTTCGTGGTTTATGGGGTATTGGAAGAAAGGTTTATCCTTCTGGGGCCAGAATGAGGTGGGAGCTTTTGATTATCTAAGGCTATTTACGTGGTGAGTCTGTAACCCTGTGCCCGAGAACGGTTGAAATTCACCATTGCAGCCTGAATGGAGCGTGATGAGCCAATGAGCAACGCACGTTGTCGTTCAAACTGTGTGCAGGCTTTTAACCAATTTTTCTGCTCAATATTTAAACGTTGCAAGATTGGCGGTGTGTTGGATTCAATATACCCTGTTTTACCTTTGCGAAGCTGTCGACCTGTCCAGTCAACAAGCTCTAAGTAATCCATTAATCGCATAGGGATCCCTTTGATGATGGMGTTGCTTGGGTTACCAATGAAAGGGTGAAGTGACGGGGCGGTTARCTTCTCATCTTTCAGAGCCTGAAGCCTTGCTTTTATCGACGTATACTCAGACTTTTCCGGCGTTTTGGCTATGCCAGCACGGATGGGGTTTAAATCGACATAGGCCATTGCAGCAGCCAGCGCTTGTTCATCCAGCAATGCTTGGCACTTAAAGCGGCCCTCCCAGAAATGACCGGTACATTTCTCTTCTTTATTCGCCTGTGTGGCGATATCTAAATTGAGCTCACGCATAAACCAGCTGAGGTTGGCGAGTCGAGAACGCCACTCGTCGATGATGGTTTTGCAGGCGTTGAATTCGGCGTCGCTTTTAGTATCACCAGTCAGCAACCGCTGGATCAGTACCGGTTTGTTATGAAGGGTACACCAGCGATCAATRACTTCCWGATCTGTTAACGCTTGTGCTTTCTCTCTATCAATATGCACTACTAGGTGGTAGTGGTTACTCATTACTGAGTAGGCACAAATATCAATGCAATAGATACTGCTGAGTTGTTTGATCTTCGTTTCAATCCACTCGCGACGGTGTTCAAAAGACGTTTCTGTTGCTTCATCGTAACCACAGAGAAAGGTGCGCCGCACACAGCGTGAAACACAGTGGTAGTAGGGTGT
>NZ_JAKJSP010000107.1:0-4067 GCF_050337085.1 Photobacterium sagamiensis
GTACAGGCACGAAATACATAGTGGCCGAAGGCATTGAAGAGGTTGTCGGCATGCTTGAAGGGTAAACCTGATCTTTTGGCGGTTTCGTGCCGGAATCGCCGCCTACCCAACCCCGCTAAATCCCCGCTTAAAACCCGCTCATTCTGTAACAAATCTACAACCTATCAAAAAGCCTCCTGAAACCCACTTAGCGACCCTTTATCTGTATTTATACATAGATGCTGGCTCAACTGCTCAAACCCCCCTGCTAACTCGCCTATTTAACATATAACGCACCGAGTCGCCAATGGCCATGAATGAAGGTCTGCCACTGATCGACCTTGTGCTGTATCACGCTCAGAAAAGGCGATTAGAAAATGTATCGCAAACCAGCATTAACAGCCTGTGAATGAGTTTTAGCACTAACACACAATGGGGCAGGATCGTGCTAGCGAGCATAGCTAACACGATACGGGACATAAGCTTATTAAACCTTATGCTCTAACTCAGGCATGTCGGATAAGGGAAAGTATCTCAAGCCACCAAATACTGACTTGCTTCTACCGACATTGGGTGAGGCCAAACTGATTTATTTTGACTGAAAAACATTCACGATCTAATCCTGGGGTTTGCCTTCTCTCTAACTGTGCCTATAAGAAAGTGTAACGAACTTCAATTATTTGAGAAGTTCGTCAATTCGTTGTGCAAATGAGCTCTCAATGCGTATATGCTGCTTGGGTATATGTATGTGGTTGCTTATTTGGTGAGGTATAAGATGTCTGGTGTATTAGCGATGATATTGGCTGGGGGAGAGGGCTCTAGGTTACGCCCTTTAACGGAGTGCCGTAGTAAACCCGCAGTACCATTTGGTGGGAGCTACCGGCTTATCGATTTTGCATTAAACAACTTTGTTAATGCGGATTTTTTACAGATCTATGTGCTAACTCAATTTAAGTCACAGTCCCTCTACCTGCATATGAAAAAAGGTTGGAGCCTGTCAGGTATCACAGACCGGTTTATTGACCCKATCCCGGCGCAGATGCGTAGGTCAAAGAGCTGGTATTCCGGTACTGCCGATGCGATTTATCAGAATATTGGCTTTATAGAAATTGCWGCCCCTRATCAAGTCTGTATTTTTGGCAGTGATCACATCTATAAAATGGATGTAAAACAGATGCTGGATTACCACAAGGCCCAAAAGGCTGAGTTAACCGTATCTGCAATCAAAATGCCTTTARGTGAAGCGAGCTCATTTGGGGTGATCGAGGTTGATAAAGAGGGRCGAATGATCGGATTTGAAGAAAAGCCGGCCAACCCTAAATCKATTCCCAACGATCCTGACCATGCGCTGGTTTCCATGGGTAACTATATTTTTGAAACTGAAACCTTGTTGCATGAACTCGAAGARGACGGCARCGACGAMRATTCAAGYCATGACTTCGGGAAAGATATTATYCCTAAGCTTTATCCGAAAGGCCGGGTGTTTGTTTATGATTTCAGYACCAACGTCATYGAAGGCGAAACCGATCAGGTTTACTGGCGRGATGTCGGTACTATAGATGCGTACTGGCAGGCGCATATGGATTTGCTTTCTGAAACGCCGCCGTTTTCTYTGTATAACCGCAACTGGCCGCTGCATTCCTATTAYCCGCCGCTGCCCCCTGCGACCTTCCTTGATTGTGACTGYTGCAAAGTGGATGTTAATAACAGCCTAATTTCTAATGGTAGCTATATTCGGGGTGCGAAGGTYYACAACTCYGTACTCGGTTTTAGCTGTAATATCGGACACTGCAGTACAATCAGCGAATCAGTTATCCTGGGGGATGTGAAGATCGGTGAAAACTGTTCAATTCGTCGCGCGATCCTTGATAAAGACGTTCAGATTGCATCGGGTACCGTGATTGGTGAGAACCTTGAAGAAGACAGAAAGAAATATCACGTTTCAGATGAAGGTATTGTTGTCATTCCTAAAGGTGCAAAAATTGGTTTCTAAGCAAGTCGTCTACGATAAAACCGCTTAAGCCTCTAGCTTACATCGATGCGTCGGCACTTTAGTTGACGCATCACATGATGATTAGATGCAAAAATGGCGATTGGTTATGCTGCTACTATCTATTCAAACACACACTTATGCGCCTTAGATGCCCAAAATTAACTGTAGTGATAAGTAACAAATTTCCGCTGAGATTCAGCCTAAAACTATAATTAATTTTCAAGCTAGATAAGCTCAGTTTAAGGTTTTTAACTTGTAGCCTTGACCTCTATTATCCAATAACCGATTAATAATGCTCATTTTTACATGCAATGTGACGTGTTTACCATAATGGACATAATGACTATTGAGAATTTTCATGTTGTTCAGGTTGTTTATTGATAACCCTGCCATTATAGGGTGTCGTGTTGCACGACGTACCATAACATTTGGGCTGTTTTTATTGAGCCTGCTTATTCACTTGGTCGCCATTGGCGGCCTTTTTTTATCGGTACTCAAGGGCCTGCCGAAACATGTTCACGTCCGTTCGGCACCGATTTTTGATGGTAAGACAAAGACAAAACCTTCAACAGAATTCACAGATACCACAAGCAATACGCACTATACTTCATATTATTTTGCTTTAGGTAAAGTGATTGCAATGGAAACTTTTATAAATGGATTTATTAGAATTTGGTTAGTTGGAGACGAAGAGAAATGCTTATTAGCTTCAACCCCTATTTGCTCAAAAGATACCATTATATCTTTTTGGCTTGAGTATGAAGGCTCTAGTAAATCTACTTCATATATGATTTCGTTGTTTGATGAAAACTATAACCTTCTGAGTGATAAATACATTTCAAATAAACAAGCTATAATGTGTATTTCTCGCGTACATCAAAATTTAATGAAACGCTGTTACTAGAATTTACCATAACACCCATAAAGCGTCTCAAAGCTTGCTGGTAGAGTTAAGGTCGCCCAGGCGGCCTTTTTGCACCTTGCTAAGCCTAATCTATTGTTTTTTGCGACGATAATGCGTTTTTAGGCATTTTTAATTGATATGACTTTAAGTTCCGCCTTAATATGCGTATTGGTTCGTATGTGCAAATCATTACGAATTCTTTTATTTAAAAATTAGGTGAGGCTCATGTCTAAAGCAACTGGTATCGTTAAATGGTTTAACGAAGATAAAGGTTTTGGTTTTATCACTCAGGATAACGGCGGTGCTGACGTATTCGTTCATTTCCGTGCTATCGCTTCTGAAGGTTTCAAAACTCTAGCTGAAGGTCAAAAAGTTTCTTTTGACCTAGAGCAAGGCCAAAAAGGTCCTCAAGCAGCTAATGTAGTTGCTTTATAATTAGAAGACTTATCTTCTGAAAAAATGCTGGCTATGGCCGGCATTTTTTATACCTGTCGTTTAAGCATTAGTTCGGTACCCAATCAATATAACAGCCAAACAATTAATCACCGAAAGGTCACCTCTTGGCGGCCTTTGTTGTCTCTAGCCGTTACATGTTCAGTATTCACTGGCTTTTAAGGCTGGGGCTGGCTGTACCATTACCTTTGGTAAGCATCAATCATTGAATCAGCCAACGATTGATATGATATGCGCACGGTCGCTCATTTAAAGGGGGAGGATTCTAAATTGTGCTCCTTGTCGTTTAAGTAAACCACCAAATAGGATTTTTACTCTAACTTTATAGTCTAAGGTAGACTTGCTTCTTGCGCATCGTTTGATGTGTTTTTGATCTTTGCCACCATAGCTAACCAGCCAGCGTCCTTTTCATTGGTGATTTTTGATCAAGCCGCTTCTTCTGGCGGCTTTTTTTCGTATCTGGCCGTTAGCCGATCACATATCGCTTGGTATCAAATATGAGCGCTGTGGCATACAATATCGCAGGCTTTTCGGGCTGTGGTTTAAAGTTGAGCATTCGGTACGGCCATAGGGATTTACAGGGATGTGGAAAGCCATTTATCAACGTTATGCATTAACGTAATGCCCGTTAACCGTAGTTCTGAGAGATCGCCCCAGGCGGCCTTTCTTGTCCGTGGGTAAGACTTAAATCCTACCAAATCAGTCGGGTATTCTCCGTCACAGCGTCACGATTTCACG
>NZ_JAKJSP010000022.1:0-148675 GCF_050337085.1 Photobacterium sagamiensis
ATATTAAAAGAGCCGAGATTATATTAAAAGAGCCGAGATTAAAGGTTCGAGAATCGAGTTCTAGAAACTCGAAACTCTCTACTCGTCTCTTAGGAATAATTCCCTTTTAGTTCAGTTGGTAGAACGCCGGACTGTTAATCCGTATGTCGCTGGTTCAAGTCCAGCAAAGGGAGCCAATTCGTCTTTAAGCGTAAGCTTGAAGACAAAAAAATTAGTGTGCCGACTTAGCTCAGTAGGTAGAGCAACTGACTTGTAATCAGTAGGTCACCAGTTCGACTCCGGTAGTCGGCACCAGTTATAAGAAAACCTCATCATTCGATGAGGTTTTTTTTTTACCGGTACAATCTTATTCCCTCACCACCCCATAATTGCTTATATTATTGTTTTTTAGCAAGTTACCATGAGCCAAGTTTCATCCATGGCTTATCATTTAGTCTTTCAGGATAGAATTATTCTGTACTAAGTATTGATAATGACATCAAAATAAAGAAAATAGATTGGTCATCGCGATATACTGCCTGAGCACATAACTATCTGAACAATTCAGAACCTCTCAACAGTGCAGGATAAGCCGCAAATGCTTTATCCGTGGTTCTCTATGCGGATAAGCTTGCAACACAATCACGGTGCACTGACTGACTCCCTTTGGGTCACCACATATAACAAGAACAGGTTGCTGGAAATAATAATGGCAAGCATAAAACTATCCGTGGAACGACTAACCGAAGGTTTATATGTCAAACTTCCACTGCAATGGACAGATCACCCTTTTCTACTGAACCATTTCAAAATAAAAGATCAGCAGCAGATCCGCTTAATTAAAAATCTGGGCGTTCAGTACGTTTATCTGCTCCCGGAAAAAAGTGATGCCACTCCGCTTGAACCTGATGCACCTGTCGAATCAATGTCTGAGCAGGAAAGTCAGTTTTTAGACAAGCAAGCGGAAAAATTATGGCAAGAAAAACAAGGCCGGATTGAGCGCCTTAAAAACTACAAACGTAAGATCCATCGTTGTGAAAAGAATTTTGATCGCTCAATGTCGCAATTGCGCGCTATCGTCAGCAAAATCCAGAGTCGGCCATTAACCGCCATTAAGGAAGCTGAATTTCTGGTTGAAGGTATGGTTGATGCCCTTATGGAGTCTGACAACGTCGCACTGCATCTGATGAACGATAACAAAGAGTGTGAAGATATTTACTTTCACTCTCTTAATGTCGCAACCATGTCGATGATGTTAGCGAAATCGAGTGGTATACCGGCCGACGAGATCAAGACGATAGCCCTGGGGGCCCTGTTCCATGATATGGGTAAATTAAAAGTCCCGACAGCTATTGTTCGTAAAACAACGCCACTGACGGCACCAGAAGAAAACTATCTCAAGCTTCATACCAAATACAGCCTGGATCTGGCAAATCTGGCGAAGAATTTTCCGCAAGGGGCAAAATACATTTTATCCCAGCACCATGAATTACTTGATGGCAGCGGCTATCCGCAACAACTAAAGGGCAACGAGATTGATTTAACCGCCCAGTTAATCGGGGTGATAGATGCCTATGATAATCTCTGCCACCCGCAGGATCCGAGCACAACACGTATTCCGAATAATGCATTGTCATACTTATTCAAAAATAAAAAGGCGCAGTACAACAGTGACTATCTGGCACTGTTAGTTCGCTTGATGGGGATATACCCGCCAGGCAGTGTGGTGCAATTATCAAATCAGCAATTGGGGTTAGTGATCTCGGTTAACTCTGATCGCCTGCTGTACCCCAATGTCCTGATCTACGATCCGTCGGTCCCTTCTAATGAAGCGCCCATTCTGGATTTGGAAGAGAGTAATTTGAAAATTGAACGGGCTATTGCACCGAACAAACTGCCGGAAAACGTGTATACGTACTTAAATCCACGCGTGCGTATTTCCTACTATTTTGATCCGGACGATTAAGACTAACAGGGATAATCCTGACGACATAAAAAAGCCCCTTGCGGGGCTTTTATTTTAATATCTTAATGACTTACCAACTAAACATCTCTTTTATCCCGGCTGCGGGCTTATTGCCTTGGCACTGCTCTTTCAGCTTTGCTTGCTGATCCCATACAGGCAGCGATTGCTGACCTGCACAGTTCATCTCTAACGTCCCATTTGACTGCCTGTTATACTTCACTGTCGTAATTTTCTTCGGCCAGGCTAAACGTAATACTTCGGGGCTGCGACGCTGTAAATAATGGCTATACAAACGCAATGCCCCAGCCGAGCCTGTTAAATTGACCGGTTTGTTATCATCGCGGCCAACCCAGACCGTCACCACTTCACGCCCATCCGCGCCCGCATACCAGCTATCCCGGGCTTTATCGGTCGTTCCGGTTTTACCCGCCAGTGTTGCCCAGCCAAATTGAGGTTGCAGAAAGCGTGCTGTCCCCTGACTGACGACATTTTTCATGCCATAGGTTGTCAGCCATGCGGCTTGCTCTGGCACCGCCTGGGCAGCTTTAGGGTAGCCCTGATAAAGTAAATTACCCTGCAGATCGACCACGGCACGTAACGCGGTCAGCTGCGCTTTTCGACCGCCACTGGTTATCGTCTGAAACATCTGGGTAACTTCAAAGGGGGTTAAGGTAAATGCCCCTAACAATATTGATGGCAGTTTCGGGATCTCATTACGATCGACGCCTAGCTGAGTCATGGTTTCAATCACCTGGCCTAATCCCACCTGCAGGCCGAGATTCACGGTCGGGACGTTGAGTGATTTAGCTAATGCATAATACAGCGGCACCTCACCACGGAACTTACGATCATAGTTTCGCGGCTTCCATTGCGTGCCTTTGCTGCCTTTTAACATGATCGGCTTATCATCGATGGTACTTGCCAGCGAAAAGCGCTCCGGCTGGCGTAAGGCCGCTAAATAGACCGCTGGCTTCACCAGTGAACCAATCTGGCGACTGGCATCGAGCGCACGGTTAAAACCCGCATAACCCGGCCGGCTGCCACCGATCATCGCGCGCACTTCACCAGACAGGCGATCCACCGCCACCAGTGCCGTTTCCACCTTGACCCCGGCCTTTTTATTCAGCTGCGGTATCATTGCTGCCACCGTTTTTTCTGCTTCTTGCTGAGACAGCGGATCTAAAGTGCTGAAGATACGCAAACCAACCCCAGGGGTAAATTTATCGCCCACTTTCTGTTTCAGTTCACGCTGTAACTGCTGAAAATATGCAGGCTGACGCGTCGCAATCATTGGCTTCGCCTGCAGATCTAACGGACGAGAAGCGGCTTGCTCATATTGGGTTCCGTTTAAAATACCGTTATCCATCATCAGACGCAGTACCAGATCACGGCGCTGACGAGCACGCTCCGGGTTACGCCATGGATTATAGTATGACGGCCCTTTGATCAGCCCCACCAGCAAGGCTTGCTGATCAATCCGCAATTCCTGAATTGGACGGCCAAAGTACAGCCGTGCCCCCAGTGCAAAACCATGGACTTCCTTCGCCCCGGCCTGACCGAGATAAATTTCATTCAGGTAAGCTTCCAACACCCGATCTTTACTGTAGCGATAGTCAATGATCAGCGCGATACCGGCTTCGCGCAGCTTGCGCCATAAGCTTCTTTCCCGGGTCAGAAACAGGTTTTTAGCGAGCTGCTGAGTCAGGGTACTCCCCCCTTGTACGGTACGTCCGGCTTTCAGGTTAGCGAATAAAGCCCGCCCGATCGCCAGCGGAGAGACCCCTTCATGATGATAGAAATCCCGATCTTCCGTCACTAATAACGCATCGACCAGTATTTCAGGAAATTGCTCGCGGGGTAAAAAGAGTCGCTGTTCATCACTGGAAGAAGCCAGCATACCGAGCATTTTCGGCTCAATGCGAACATAACCGAGCTGCTTCTGACTGCCGGCCTGGTGAATACTTTTCAGCCCGCCCTGATCAAATGTCAGCATCACATGGCGCTGGCCTTCATGGCCATCGTCAAATTCAAACGGGCGCCGGATCAATTCAATCCGGGTGGAAGATGATGAGTATTCCCCAATCCGTTGCGGATTTCTGACTTTATGGTATTGCAGCAGATCCAGCTCGCGCCTGACCTCTTCTAACGTAATGGCCTGACCCGGTTGCAACGTCAGTACCCGGCCATAGACCACTGCGGGTAAATTCCATAACTGACCGTCAAACTTATCGCGAACGATCATATCAAGGTAGATCCCAATCACCACCAGTACGGCGATAACCGCAATCGTCACTTTCAGACAAAAGCCTGCCAGCCACTTCAGCCAACCCGGCTTTTGCGGTCGTTTCTTAGTCGTCGTTTTTTTCTTCGAACGCGTTGTTTTCGCCGCCCGTTTCTTGGCTGGCGTTTTAGCCGGTGATTTGCGCCGCGTTGTAGCGGGCTTTTTCGGCACCGGCGTTTTTGGCCCTGCCTGTTTTGCTCCAGACACTGCAAGGTATAGAGGCAACTTAATCATAATTAGTCAACTATGGTGAATCCCAAAAAATAGCAATAGCTCATAAGCACTTAACGTTATAAATATTTTTTCGTTTTTCGCGTCGGCTCATGGTGTGCCGGATCATCCGGCCATACATGCTTAGGGTAACGCCCTTTCATCTCTTTTTGCACATCGCGGTACGATCCTGACCAGAAGGCGGCCAAATCCTGAGTGATTTGTAGCGGCCGTTGCGCGGGTGACAGCAGTTCAAGCACTAAAGCGATACGTCCATTGGCAATCTGAGGCGAGGTTTTTTCTCCGAACATCTCCTGCATTCGTACCGCCAGTACTGGTGGTTGTCCGGCGAGGTAACGGATCGGATAGCGAGAGCCGGTGGGTACCTGGTAATGGGTAGGCAATGCCGCTTCTAAGGCTTTAACTTGCTGCCAGCCTAAACGTGCTTCTAACGCCGCACACAGATCCAGCCTGGCGACCGCCTTGAGGGTTGTCATACCCGTCATAAATGGCAGCAACCACTGCTCAGCTTCTGCTAACAACGTTACTTCATCCATTGCAGGTAAAGCCAGCTCAGGAAGCCACTGTGTCGCACAGCGGGCGCGAATCAGAAGACTTTCTGCTTTGCTATTCCATGGCAATGCAGTCAGCCCTTTGCGCACAATCGCATTAAGTAAGGCTTCGCTGGCTTTAGCCGGATCCGGCTCTGCCAGCAACGTCCGCTGCAGAATGAGTTTGCCACAGCAGAGATGCTTTTCCGCCGTTAAACGGCCTTTTTTATCATCCCAGTCCAGCCACTCCCGCTCGGTAAATAAATGCGGCAATATCGCTTGTAAACGGTCGCTATCCGCGGCTACCGCTGAAAAGATCCGGCTGTCACCCTGACGGGTTTTCACCACATCCGCCACCACCAGCATCATTTCTGCGGCCATTGGCTCATCGGCAGGCAACATTGCCCCCTGTCCATTTGCCAGCTGATAACGTCCGTCACGACCGCGGGATCGCGCGATACGATCCGGATACCCTGCCGCCATCAATGGCGCGATCCAGTCTGCATCAACAACCAGTGAAGAAGGCAGACGAACGGTTAATGGGCCTGATTTGATGAGTTTGGTTAAATGTTGCCGAGCCCGTTGTTGATACTGTCCGGAGCGTGGCAATTTACCGCTCTCCAGTAAATTCAACTGAAAATGCAGATCCGGACTGGCCATGCCTCGTGGCGGATCTTCCAGCAATGCCACCAGCATCGCGGCTGTAGACATCGCGGCACTACCCTGCGGCTTCGCCATCACCAGCATCGCAGCATGGCGCGGATCAGCCCCTAACGATTGGATCTGCAGGCCCGTTTCCGTCAGCTGGCAGCGTTCATCCATTGCACCAAGCTGCTGCAATAAACGGCGAGATTGCGCCAGAGCCTGGGCTGGCGGCAGATCTAACCAGCATAAGTCACCGGCATCCTGGCATCCCCACTGTGCCAGCTCCATCGCTAACGACGTTAAGTCAGCCCGTAAGATTTCAGGCTGCGGGGTAGCGGGCTGGCGGGATAACATCTCTTCGCTGTAAAGGCGCAGGCAAATACCCGGTTCAAGACGCCCCGCACGCCCGGCACGCTGCTCGGCGGAAGACTGGGCAATACGCACCTGCTCTAGCCGGCTGATCCCGGTTTTAGGGTCCCATTGGGCAATACGCTCTAAACCGCAATCCACCACCAGCCGAATACCTTCAATGGTTAAGCTGGTTTCAGCAATATTGGTTGCCAGGACGACTTTTCTCAGGCCTGCCGGTGGCGGGGCTATCGCTTGCTGCTGCTGGCTGATATTAAGCTGGCCGTACAGCGGACTGACCATAATATTCGCACCAACCCTGTCAGTCAGCCGCTCAGCCAACCGTTTAATCTCACCGGCTCCGGGTAAAAACACCAGCATCGAGCCAGATTCACTATCAAGCAGCTTAAGGATTTCGCGGGCACAACTATTTACAAAGGCAAAAGCATCAGACTGCTGATAGCTGTCATTGAGCGTCTTATAGCGATACTCAACCGGAAAACACCGGCCTTCCGATTCGATATAACCAGCATCTGGCAGTAACCCGATCAGCGCATCGGCATCTAAGGTTGCCGACATCACCAGCAGCTTCAAATCATCACGCAACGCTTCTTGTACTTCCAGTGCTAAAGCGAGGGCTGTATCAGCATGGACACTGCGCTCATGAAACTCATCAAAAATAAGCAGATCAATGCCTTCCAGTTCAGGATCTTGCTGCAACATTCGGGTCATCACCCCTTCTGTCACTATCTCCAGCCGGGTTTCTTTACTGATTTTGGTTTCGCCCCGAACACGTAAACCCACCGTCTGGCCAATCCGTTCCCCCAGCAGCGAGGCCAGATAACCGGCAATATTTCTGGCAGCCAGACGGCGCGGTTCAAGCATCACAATACGGCCGCTGAAACATCGGTTTTGCAGTAAAACCAATGGCAGACGGGTTGATTTACCCGCACCCGGTGGGGCTTTAAGGATCAATTGAGAGCGGGTCTCAAGTTCATTGAGCAGTGATGAGAGTACGGCATCAATAGGCAGCTGTGACAATGTTAAAACCTTGTGTCATGATCAAATGAGACTGAAGCCATTGTACAAGATATCGGGGCCAAATGAGTGACATTACTGAACGGCTATTTTTCGCATTAGATTTACACCATAACGGTGTCAACCAATCCAGTTTTCGTCAGCTTTGCCAGTTAAAGCATGATCTTCAGTGTGATGGACGGACCGTTCCGGAACGCAATCTACACATCACGCTAGCCTTTCTCGGATCCGTCACGGCAGAGCAGAAACAAACCCTGATCAACAGCACCGGCGAACTCACGTCTATTCCGGCATTTTCTGTCAGCTACTCTCAGCTCACTTACCGAAAACGCAATAAAATTATCTGGCTGGACAGTGAAAATCTGCCCTCCCCCTTGTTAACATTGGCTGCAGAGCTAAAGCAACTGGCTATCGAAACCGGCCTGAAACAGGAGGAGAGGCCATATCGTCCCCATATCACACTGAAAAAACAGGTCCGCCACCCACCGCTGTCATTGCCCGAGCCCCCAGATTTAAACTTTGATTTTCGACACTTTGGTCTGTATATCTCTGAAGCTATACAGACGCCTCATGGCTCGGGTGTACGTTACCGCTGCCTTCAACAATGGCCGCTATCGCAACCTGACAAGGAATCCAAATGAAGTTTGCTCCTCCGTTACAATCCGCTACGCTTATCAAGCGATATAAACGCTTTCTGGCCGATATAGAGTTGCCTGGCGGAGAAATCTGTACTATCCATTGTGCTAATACCGGTGCCATGACAGGTTGTGCCGAGCCAGGCAGCACGGTGTGGTACTCAACATCCGATAACCCTAAACGAAAATACCCCCATAGCTGGGAATTAACCGAGACTAAAGCCGGTCATTGGATATGTGTGAATACTGCGCGAGCCAACCGCCTGGTGGAAGAGGCGATAAACAGGAATATCATCACAGAATTACAAGGTTATTTATCACTCCGAACGGAAGTCAAGTATGGTAGCGAAAACAGCAGGATAGATATTCTATTAGAAGCTGAAGATAAACCCGTTTGCTACATTGAAGTAAAAAGTGTCACTTTATTAGACAATGGCCGGGGGTATTTCCCCGACTCTGTGACCACCCGGGGTCAGAAACACCTGAGAGAATTGGCCGAAGTAGCCCTAAATGGTCAGCGTGCAGTGCTTTTTTTCGCTATTTTGCATTCAGGGATTGAAAATATCGCTGCGGCACACCATATAGACCCGGACTATTATGATTTAATCAAACAGGCAGAACAGGCCGGCGTTGAGATCATCTGTTATAAAGCGACACTAAGCCAGGATGAGCTCATATTAACTGACTGTATAGATTTTCACCGACAAAGCTGAAAAATGATGCATTCTTCACATTGGTGTAAAATTGAATATATACAGCAATTGCCACACATGACCCTTTCTGCTATAGATACCGCCCAAAATTAACCAGTGACGGTTATTAGGTATATTAGGAGATGCTATATGCCAGAGAGCAACGTTAAAAAATCGCTAGGCATCCTGGCTATTGCTGGGGTTGAGCCGTATCAGGAAAAAGCCGGCGAAGAATATATGGGTGAAGCTCAGCTAGAGCACTTCCGTAAAATTCTTGATGCCTGGCGTAACCAGCTTCGTGAAGAAGTTGATCGTACTGTTAACCATATGCAGGATGAGGCCGCGAACTTCCCGGATCCAGTAGACCGCGCCGCACAGGAAGAAGAGTTTAGCTTAGAGCTACGCAACCGTGACCGTGAGCGTAAGCTGATCAAGAAGATTGAAAAAACGCTTCAGCGTATTGAAGACGATGACTTCGGTTTCTGTGATTCATGCGGTGTTGAGATCGGTATTCGTCGCTTAGAAGCGCGACCAACCGCCGATCTGTGTATCGACTGTAAAACACTTGCAGAAATCAAAGAAAAGCAGATGGCAGGCTAATACCTCAGGTATTATTCGGCGACTGACTTTAAGAAGGAGCGAAAGCTCCTTCTTTCATTTATACCGCGGCAAGTTAGTTTTATAAAACTCACATCAATCGTATTAAACAGCTGAAAGTTAAGTAGTTAATTAATACGATTAATGTTACTCAGCCAATTTCCACGACTGTTGCGTCCATTTCGGTTTCGCCCTCCATCTTGAGCGAAATCATCAGGCGTGAAGAGTGACAATTTTTATTTGTTTATGAACACTGACATTCGCTACGTTGGCCGTTTTGCTCCCTCGCCGTCAGGGCCACTGCATTTCGGCTCCCTGATTGCCGCTTTAGGCAGCTATTTACAAGCCCGCTCACAACACGGGCAATGGCTGGTACGCATTGAAGATCTTGACCCTCCCCGGGAAATACCCGGTGCGGCAGACGATATCCTGCGTACGTTAGAAGCTTATGGCTTAACCTGGGATGGCGAAGTGATGTATCAAAGCCTGCGTCACGACGCTTATCAGGCACAAATTGATGCCTGGTTAAGTGATCACACCGCTTACTACTGTCAATGTACCCGTAAACAAATTAAACTTGCCAGTGGCTTATATCCAGGTACTTGTCGCGAACTCAACTACCTCGCAACCCATTGCTCGGTTCGACTTAAAGTTGACACACCGATCACTCACTTTATTGATCAATTACATGGCCGCATCGAGATCCCGGCAGCACTGGCGCAGGAAGATTTCATTATCCGTCGTCGTGACGGCCTCTATGCGTACAACTTAGCCGTCGTACTTGACGATATTGAACAAGGTGTGACCGAAGTGGTTCGTGGTGCTGACTTGATTGAACCGACCGGGCGTCAAATCAGCCTGTATCGCCAGTTAAAGCAACCTGAAGTCAGTTATCTGCATTTACCCCTTGCCGTGACCGACAATGGGAATAAGTTATCCAAACAGAACCATGCACCGGCCATTGATAAAGACCACCCCAAACCGGCTTTAATAAATGCCATGACCTTTTTGGGTATGGCTCCACCGGCTGATTTAATCAATGCCAGCATGACTGAAATTTTGCAGTGGGGCGTTAATAACTGGGGTATTGATAACCTGCCTCAGGCCACTGCGATCACACTAGCATTCTAAAATGGCTCGCCGTGATATATCATATGCGGCTGTTTGTTGAACCAGATGCACGAAAATGGGGTGTATTATCTTTAATCGAGTAGCCAGCTTTTGCCGTAAAGTATTGAATCGCGACAGTAGTACGCGCGTCAATGAGGAACCAACCTTGCAAATTTTTCAACGCCAAGAGCATGGCATTTCCCGTAACGCTATCAGCGAAAATGCGCTGAAGGTACTTTATCGCCTGAATAAAGCGGGGTTTGACGCCTACCTTGTCGGGGGAGGCGTACGTGATATTTTACTAAACAAACAGCCGAAAGATTTTGATATCGCGACCAACGCCACGCCGGAAGAGATTAAACATCTGTTTCGGAACTGCCGTTTGATTGGTCGTCGCTTCCGTCTGGCGCATATTCTGTTTGGCCGTGATGTGATTGAAGTTGCCACCTTCCGTGGACACCACTCCGATCCCCAAAGTAAACCTGACGTCAAAGCTAAACCCGACGTCAAAGATAAACAAGATGCCAAAAGCAAGCAGCAGATTTCCTCACAAAGTCAGGAAGGCATGCTGCTGCGTGATAATGTCTACGGCACCATTGATGAAGATGCCGAACGTCGCGACTTCACGATAAATGCCCTGTACTACAGCATCAAAGATTTCACCGTACGCGACTACGCCGACGGGATCCATGATCTGAACAATCGTATCATTCGCCTGATGGGCGACCCTGAAACCCGTTACCGTGAAGATCCCGTCCGTATGCTGCGGGCCGTTCGCTTTGCCGCGAAACTGGATATGGACATTGACGCCACAACTGCGGCGCCGATTGAGCAGCTTGCGCCATTGTTACGTGATATCCCTTCTGCTCGCTTGTTTGAGGAAAGCCTTAAACTATTGCAAGCCGGCCAGGGGCTGGAAACATACAAGTTACTACGCCAGCACAACCTGTTCCAGCAGCTGTTCCCGATCCTCACTGATCACTTCACAGAAGATCACAGCAGCCAGACAGAACAGATGATTGAACACATTCTGGCCGCTACTGATGCGCGTATTGCCAATGATCAGCGGGTTAACCCTGCGTTTATGTATGCCGCCATGCTGTGGTATCCGCTAACGACCCGAGCTGAAGAAATTTCATTTGCCAGTGGCTTAGCCTTCTACGATGCCTTTATGGTAGCTGCAAACGATATTTTGGATGAGCAGGTCCGGAGTATTGCGATCCCACGCCGCCACACCACCACTATCCGTGATATCTGGCAGCAGCAACTTCGCTTCAACCGCCGTACCGGCAAGCGTGCTTTCAAAACCTTGGAGCACCCTAAATTCCGTGCATCCTATGATTTCCTGGAAATGCGCGGACAGTTTGAAGGCGATGATATTGCGGCGCTGGCCAGCTGGTGGAATGAATTCCAGAATGCTGAACGCGCACAATGCAACAAGATGGTGCAGCAAGTTAATGAGGGTAGCGGCAGTCGTCGTCCTCGCCGCCGTCGTCCGCAGCAGCGCAAGAAACCACAAGCTAAGTCATCATCATGATTCGAGCTTATATTGCCATAGGCAGTAACCTGGGTGATCCTGTCGCCCAGGCCAACAGCGCTATCACGGCGCTGAAACAGATCCCGGACATTGAGGTTGTTGCTGTTTCTTCACTCTACAGCAGCACCCCGATGGGACCGCAGAATCAACCGGATTACATCAATGCCGTGGTCGCCATTGACACGTCATTATCCCCGCTGAACTTACTGGATAAAACTCAGGCCATCGAACTTGAGCACGGCCGTGTCCGCAAAGATGAACGCTGGGGGCCAAGGACTCTGGATCTCGACATTATTTTATATGGCGATCTAGTGCATCACTGTGAACGTCTGACCGTTCCACACTATGGAATGAAAGTACGTGAATTCGTACTTTATCCTCTTGCCGAAATTACCCCTGATTTGATTCTGCCTGACAACACAACATTGCAACAACTGTTAGCTCAGGTAGACCGCAATGGCTTAGCCATTTGGCAATCGTAAACCATTGTTCAGGGTGAGGGAGAAACTATGAAAAAGATAACAATCAACGACCTGATGAAATGGAAGCAAGAAGGTCGTAAGTTCGCGTCTGTAACAGCCTATGACGCAAGTTTTGCTCAGTTATTTGAGCAGCAGGAAGTTCCGGTTTTACTGGTTGGTGATTCTTTAGGAATGGTACTGCAAGGTAAACCTGACACTTTGCCTGTCAGTGTAGAAGATATCGCCTACCACACCCGCTGTGTACGTGCTGGCAGCCCGAACTCATTACTGATGGCTGATATGCCATTTATGAGCTACAGCACCCCTGAGCAAGCTTGTGAAAGCGCCGCTGAGCTGATGCGTGCGGGTGCCAACATGGTCAAGCTGGAAGGCGGATCCTGGTTGGCCGAAACCGTTACCAAATTAACTGAACGTGCCGTGCCGGTTTGTGCCCACTTGGGCCTGACTCCACAATCAGTCAATATTTTTGGCGGTTATAAAGTGCAAGGTCGTGACTCCGACCACGCTGAGCAAATGGTAAAAGATGCTATCCTGTTGAAAAATGCCGGAGCACAAATCATTTTACTGGAATGTGTTCCTGCGAGCCTGGCAGAACGCATCACCAAAGCGGTAGAAGTGCCGGTGATTGGTATCGGTGCCGGTAATGTTACCGATGGCCAGATCCTGGTTATGCACGATATGTTTGGCATTTCAGCTAATTACATGCCGCGTTTTTCAAAAAACTACCTGGCCGAAACCGGTGACATGCGTACCGCAGTGACTAAATACCGAGAAGACGTTGAGGCCGGGGTTTTCCCAGGCCAAGAGCACACCTTTGAGTAAGGAATAAAAGATGCAAACATTCGCCGAGATCGCCCCGCTCAGAGAGCAGATCCGCTTATGGCGTCGTGAAGGCCGTCGTATCGCTTTCGTTCCAACCATGGGCAATCTTCATGACGGTCACCTGACTCTGGTGCGTAAAGCCCGTGAGCACGCGGATGTCGTTGTTGTCAGTATTTTTGTTAACCCGATGCAGTTTGACAAAGCTGATGATCTGAATAACTACCCCCGTACCCTGGAAGATGATCTGGCGAAACTGAACGGTGAAGGTGTCGAGCTGATATTTACACCAACGCCAGAGATCATGTATCCACAAGGATTAGATAGCCAGACCTTCGTTGATGTACCCGGCTTATCGCAATTACTTGAAGGCGCATTGCGCCCCGGTCATTTCCGCGGTGTTGCCACTGTCGTGACCAAGCTGTTTAACATCGTTCAGCCAGACGTCGCCTGTTTTGGCGAAAAAGACTTTCAACAACTGGCCCTTATCCGCCAGATGGTGACAGATATGGCGATGGACATTGAGGTTATCGGTGTACCGACGGTGCGTGAAATGGATGGCCTGGCAATGAGCTCTCGCAATGGTTACCTGACCGTTGACGAACGTCAACGCGCGCCGGTACTCGCCCGTACCATGCGCTGGATCAGCAGCCAGATGCGCGGTGGCCGTACCGATTATGCAGAGCTTATCGTTGATGCCAATGATCAGTTGCGTGCAGGAGGCCTGCAACCTGATGAAAGCTATATCCGTGATGCCGTAAACCTGCAAGCTATCACCGAGGAAACTCAGCAGGCGGTGATCCTGATGTCAGCGATTCTGGGTAAGGCTCGTTTGATTGATAACCAGGTTGTCGATCTGACGCCGCCGCAACCGGCAGCTGCAGAGTAACCAGCTAGCTGGTTCTGATTAGCAAAAAGGCCCTGCTCGATGAGCAGGGCCTTTTTTGATCGCACCGAATAGACTTTTCCTCCCCCTTCCCATGTAGCTGTTCAGCTCTAAGCTATTTCGTTCAAGAGCAAAGAGAAAGCGCAGAGTTTATAACTATAAATGAGCACTTTCGATGCCGGTATTGGGCGAAATAGCAATGAGATGAATAGTTACTACGAGCGGAGGCCGATACCGCGTGATATCAGATAATGAGCAAAACCATATAAAAGCGCGATGAAGACGGTTAATACAGCAAACGATGTGCCGATCCCGACATCAGACACCCCTAAGAAACCATAACGGAATGCATTAACCATATAAACTATCGGGTTGAGCTTCGATACCCCCTGCCAGAATTCCGGCAACAGGCTGATCGAATAAAACACCCCGCCGAGATAGGTCAGTGGCGTTAGCACAAAGGTCGGAATAATGCTTATATCATCAAATGTTTGGGCGAACACAGCATTGATCAGCCCGCCCAGCGCAAACACAATCGACGTCATCAGCACCGTCGCGACAATCACCCCAAAGTGAGCAATATTCAGATCGACAAACAGCAGTGAAACGACCGTCACGATAAAGCCGACGATCAAACCACGCAGTACTCCGCCACCAATGTAACCGGCAATAATGACGTAATTCGGCACTGGGGCAACTAACAGCTCTTCAATATTATGTTGAAACTTGGCACTGAAGAATGATGAGGCCACATTCGAATACGAGTTAGTGATCACCGACATCATGATCAGGCCAGGTACGATGTATTCCATATAGCTGAAGCCATTCATCTCACCGATACGGCTCCCGATCAAGTTACCAAAGATAATGAAATACAGCGTCATCGTGATCGCTGGCGGCACCAGTGTCTGCACCCAGATGCGGGTAAAACGGTGTACTTCTTTGGTGATCAGACTTTGAAAAGCAATCCAGTACTGCTGCCTCATGATCGCTCTCCTTTACTTTGAGCCACCAGAGTGACAAACAACTCTTCCAGCCGGTTGGCCTTATTACGCATTGAAACCACGTCAATGCCTTGTGCTGTTAATTGGGCAAACACCTGATTCAATCCGGCCCCTTTATGAATATCGATCTCCAGGGTGTGGTTATCCGGCATTTTCCAGTTCACCACATCAAGCTGTGGTTTATGGCCATTGAGTTGAATATCCAGAATGAAGGTTTCCACTTCCAGTTTGCCGAGCAGATCTTTCATGGTGGTATGTTCAATCAGCTCACCATGATTAATAATGCCAATATTGCGGCATAACATTTCCGCTTCTTCAAGATAGTGAGTGGTCAGAATAATGGTCACCCCCTGACGGTTGATCTCTCGCAGGAATGTCCACATTGAACGACGTAATTCAATATCAACCCCGGCGGTTGGCTCATCCAGGATCAATAGCTTCGGTTCATGCATTAATGCACGGGCAATCATTAACCGGCGCTTCATTCCCCCCGACAGGTTACGCGCCCGCTCATGGCGCTTGCCCCATAAATCAAGTTGTGACAGATACTTTTTAGCCCGCTCCCTGGCTAATGATTTTTCAACACCGTAATAACCGGCCTGGTTAACCACAATCTGCTCCACCGTTTCAAACGGATTGAAGTTAAACTCCTGCGGCACCAGACCCAGCTGATTTTTTGCTTCAACCAACTGGGTATCCAGATCATAGCCAAAGACCTTCACACTGCCTGATGTCTTGTTAACTAACGAACTTATTATTCCTATTGTGGTCGACTTACCGGCACCATTAGGGCCTAGCAGCGCAAAAAAATCACCCTGCCCGACAGATAAACTCATATTTTTCAGCGCATTAACGCCGCCTTTATAGGTTTTACTTAAACTTGAAATTTCTAATGCGTTCATAAAATGCAACATAGATGTTAGAAAAATTACAACTAATCCGATTTGCTATCAGCCCAGCTTGTGTATAGTAAGGAATCTATCAGATTAAGGCATCATCATGACAGATATTAAGCAGTTATTCGCAAATAATCTCTCTTGGTCAGAGAACATTAAGGAAGAAAAGCCAGAGTTCTTTTCTCATCTGGCAGAAGCACAATACCCGGAGTATCTCTGGATTGGTTGTTCTGATAGCCGGGTTCCGGCAGAGCGCCTGACCGGCCTGGATTCAGGAGAATTGTTTGTTCACCGTAATGTGGCCAACCAGGTCGTCCACACCGATTTGAATTGTCTCTCTGTGGTGCAATATGCCGTTGACGTCCTGAAGGTCAAACATATTATTGTCTGCGGCCATTATGGTTGCGGCGGGGTGACAGCCGCCATTGAAAATCCGCCCTTAGGGCTGATCAATAACTGGCTGTTGCATATCCGTGATTTGTATTTAAAACATCGCAGTGATCTGGGCGCATTATCCCGTGAAGAGTGGGATAATAAATTATGTGAAATCAATGTTGCCTCGCAGGTCTATAACCTGGGTAATTCCACCATCCTGCAACAGGCCTGGGAACGTGGTCAGGATATCAAAATTCATGGCTGGATCTACGGGATCGACGATGGCGTCCTCCGGGATCTTGGCGTCAACGCAACCAGTCGGGAAAGTCTGGAAGTCACCTACCAAGCTGCCATGTCAGCACTACTCGCACCGAAAGAATCATAAGCCAATAAAAAAGCGACCTCTGGTCGCTTTTTTAGAATAACGCTTTACGCTGTCATTAGTATTAATCTTCCAGCGGTACAACTTTACCAATGTAAGGCAAATGGCGGTATTTCTGTGCGTAGTCGATACCCACGCCGACAACAAACTCATCAGGGATCACGAAACCAAACCAGTCAACCTTCACGTCCACTTCACGGCGCTCGGGCTTATCAAGCAGAGTACAGATACGGATAGAGTTTGGCTCACGCAGGGACAGAATTTCGCAAACTTTATTTAAGGTATTACCGGTATCGATAATATCTTCCACCAGCAGAACATCTTTACCTTTGATGTCATCATCCAGATCTTTCAGGATACGGACATCACGGTTACTTTCCATTGTATTGCCGTAACTTGATGCAGTCATGAAGTCTACTTCATGAGGAAGTTCAATGGCACGCGCCAGATCGGCCATAAAAATAAAAGAACCTCGTAACAAACCGACCATCACAAGGTTTTCAGAGTCCTTGTAACACTCGGTAATTTGCTTTCCTAACTCTTTTACTCGTGCCTGAACATCCTGCTCAGAAATCATTACTTCAACGGTATGTTTCATCTTTTTCTCCATCAGTACGACCGCACCAGCCGCCTGTAGGCTACATATCACACAGAATCCATATTCTAACACTCATTCAACGTAATAGTTATTTTATAGATAGTGTCAATTATTCGATACACTTCACCCAAGTAAAATTTGATGCATATCAGTTGCTGCTGTAAAGTTATACAAAAATAGAAACACATAAAACTTACAAATACTTACGGCTAGGGAACAAGCAACTATGGATACGATAGTAAAAAAAACGCGCACTCGTTTGTCTCCGGAAAAAAGGAAACAACAACTTCTCGATTTTGCCTTAGATGTCTTCGCCCGACGTGGTATTGGCAGAGCAGGACATGCTGATATAGCTGAAATGGCAAACGTTTCGGTTGCCACGGTGTTTAACTACTTCCCTACCCGAGAAGCATTAGTTGAACAGGTGCTTGTTCAGGTAGAAAACCGTTTCAGCCAACTGCTGGCGCAATGCCTGGAAGACCAAGATAAGAGTCTTCACGCCCGTTTAACCGGAATTACCCATAATCTCATTGATGCCGTTATCGAACAGCAAGACTGGCTGAAGGTATGGTTTGAGTGGAGTACATCGGTACGCGAAGAAATCTGGCCGCAGTATATAAGTGGCAACAAAAGCAGCCTGAAACGTGTTACTGAAATCTTTGCCCAAGGGATAGAAAATGGTGAAATAGCGGCAGATAAAACGCCTGATGATCTGGCACATCTGCTGCACGGCATTTGTTATATTCTTTACCTTCAGACAAATCGCCATCCGGATCTGGACAAAATGCGTGAACAGGCACAAAGCTATCTCGACACCGTCTATCCGGCGTGACATATTTAATCAGACTTAAATACTCTATTAAAAAGGCCAACATCATGCTGGCCTTTACATATCAATCAAACCTTGCCACCACTAGCAGGCGGTGGCAAATACCACTGGATCATGCGGTTCAATGTTGACCGCAACTTTATCGCCAATCTGAAGGATCAAGTGTGAATTGACCACTAAACTATGGCCCTGGAAATCCACCGTATAACGGCAATTATCACCCATGAACTGTTGCTCGGTGATCACCCCTTCGCCATTATTCTCTCGTTGCACTTTTAAGTTCTGCGGACGCAATAACCACTCAACATTCGTATCCTGGCGATACTGATGGTCAGCTTTAAATTCAATATCACCGAATGGCGTAAATAAATGACTGTCATTTTTCACTGTCGCAGGCAGGTAAGAGCCCGTGCCTAAGAACTCTGCAACAAAACGGCTGCTTGGGCGGTAATACAGTTCAGTCGCGCAACCAAATTGTTCAATCACACCATTATTCATTACCGCTAAACGATCGGCAAAAGCAAACGCTTCCTCACGACTGTGAGTCACGAAAATCGCGGTTACACCTTGCGCTTTAAAGATCCGGCGAATGTCGCGGATCAAGCCATGGCGCACCTGAGTATCAATATTCGAAAACGGCTCATCCAGCAAAATCAGATCAGGCTCGCACGCTAATGCACGGGCAATCGCGACCCGCTGTTGCTGCCCGCCCGACAACTGATGCGGATAGCGGTCATCGAGACCGGTTAAATGAACCAACTCCAGCATTTCCTGAATTTTTGCCTTAACCCGTGATTGCTCCCAGTCTCGCAGGCCAAATGCAATATTCTCAGCCACGGTCAGATGCGGAAATAACGCATAATCCTGGAAAATCATTCCAATATTACGCTTTTCTGGCGGTAACCAGGTTGTGGCATCAACAATGGTTCGGCCGTTGATATGTATCTCACCACTTTCCAATGGCAACAAGCCGGCTATCGCCTTGAGCAAGGTTGTTTTACCACAACCACTCGCCCCCAGCAGGCAGACGATTTCATTATCTTCGACAGGCAGTGAGAGATTCTGTAATACCGCCTGGCCGTTATAGCGGCAAGTTAAGTTATGAACGGATAATGCACTACTCATCAGTGTTTCTGCTCCAAAGAACGGTTAACCATCACCAGTGGGATCAAGCCAACAAAGACCAATAAAATCGCAGGCAGAGCCGCAAGCTCTAACTGTTCATCTGAGGCGAAGTTAAAAACATAGGTTGCTAATGTCTCAAAGTTAAAAGGGCGAAGCAGCAAGGCGGCATTCAGCTCTTTCATTGATTCAATAAACACCAGCAAACCCGCAATCAGGCAACCGCGACGGATCAGCGGTAAATGCACGCGACGCAACATGGCCGTCGAGGCATAGCCCATGGTTTTCGAAGCCATGTCTAATGACGGCGGGATCTTGGCTAAACTGCTTTCAATGCTACCAATAGCCACCGCGGCGAAACGAACAACAAAAGCAAAAATAATGGCGAACATGGTCCCGGAGAACACCAGTCCCGGGCGGCCTAAATCAAGAAAACGTGCCACATCATTCAACAGATGATCAGCCGATGTCAGCGGGATCATCACGCCAATCGCTAACACCGTACCCGGCACCGCATAACCCAGTGATGCCATCCGCGTCGGCACGACAGAATATTTATGGCCATCCAGTCGGTGGTAAAAGTTAACAATCAAAGCCAGAACAACAGCAAACAAAGCCGCGACAAGCGAAACAAATAAACTGTTTAAACTGTACTGCTGGAATTCAGCCGTCCAGCTCTTTGCAAAATAGTGCCAGGCATAATAAGCCAGCTGCGTTAGAGGAAAAACAAAAGCAAAGCCCACCAACCCCCAACACCACACCATCGCCAGCCATTTTTTCATGCCCGATAGCTGATAGCGCACATCGTCACCATGCTCAAATTGCTGCTGGAAGAGTTTCTGTTTACGACGACTAAAACGCTCGGCGCTGATCAGCAGAAAAACCACCAGCAGCATAATGGCTGATATTTTAGCGGCCGCATTTAAATTTGAATAACCCAGCCAGGTGTCATACACCGCAGTGGTCAACGTATTCAGCGCAAAATAGCTGACGGTTCCGAAGTCACCCAGCGTTTCCATTGCAACCAGCGAAATAGCAACCGCAATTGACGGGCGTGCTAAAGGCAGTGAAATACGACGGAAACTTTCCCATGGCGAGCAACGCAACAGTCTTGCCGATTGCAGCAAGGTGACACTTTGCTCCATAAATGCCGTTCGGGCTAACAGGTAAATATAAGGATAGAGAACCAATGCCAGCACCAGACAAGCACCGCCTAACGAACGGATATCGGGAAACCAGTAGTCATGAATGCTTTGCCAACCAAAAAAGTCACGCAGAAAAATTTGTACCGGCCCGGCATAATCAAACCAGTCGGTGTAGATGTAACCAACAATATACCCTGGCATTGCCAGTGGCAGTACCAGGGCCCACTGGAGAATTTTTTCACCAGGAATACGACACATCGCCATGATCCAGGCCGAAGGCAAACCGAAAACCAGAGCCAGTACGACGGTACCTGTTACCAGCCAGAAGGTATTGGCGGTATAGGTGCCCATTACCGTACTCATTAAATGGGAGAACACCTCATCGGATTCTCCCATCGCGGTATAAAAGATAGCTAAAATGGGAAAAACCAGCAGCAGAGATAAGACCCAGCCACTGGTTTGCCAAAACATATATTTTTCTTTCATTGCCTACTACTTACTACCCTTTGCAACAAATTGATGGTCTCTGCACAACACTGACTCAGACTTTAAACTCCTCGCTATACCCTGCAATTTTTGCCAGATAGTGATGCTATTTTTCAAGTGGGTGAAACTACCTCAGCTCTTTGGAAAAGATACCTGGCTTTAAACAAAACTCGCTTAAAACAAAAAAGGGGCTTTATGCCCCTTTCTTTTACAACTTACAGATCAAACTTCACTTCATCCAGAAGCTTGATGGCTGCACTGTGGTACTCAGCCACTTTTTCCAGCGATAGCTCATCAGCATTGAAGTCACCCCAGGAAGCCACCAGCTCAGAACGTTTCACGCCTGCTTTTACCGGGTACTCATAGTTAACTTCTGCATACATTTGCTGTGCTTTATCGTCAGTCAGGAACTCCATTAACTTCTGGGCATTTTCTTTGTTTGGCGCGTATTTCGCCATTGCCATACCACTGACGTTAATGTGGGTACCGTTAGCTTTCTGACCCGGGAATTCAATGAAAACAGACTCAGCCCACGGCTTTTGCTTCTCGTCGTTGATCATCTTGCCAAGGTAATAGCTGTTACCAATCGCCAGATCACACAGACCTTCTTTAACCGCTTTCACCTGAGCGCGATCGTTACCTTGTGGCTTACGTGCCAGGTTGGTTTTAAAGCCTTTCAGCCACTCTTTGGCTTCCGCTTCACCGTAATGGGCGATCATCGATGAAACCAATGAAACATTGTACGGGTGCTTACCAGAACGGGTGCAGACCTTACCTTTCCACTCAGGGTTCGCCAGATCCGCATAATCAAACTCAGCAGGCAGGTGACCGACACGATCACGGGATGCGTAAACATTACGTGTACGTAGCGTCAGGGCAAACCACTCATCTTCAGAGTCGCGGTATTGTGCCGGAACGTTCGCTTCAATGACTTTGCTATCGACAGCTTGCACAAGGTGCTTATCTGCCAACTCAACCAAACGGCTGATATCGGTTGTCAGAACAACATCTGCCGGGCTGTATTCTCCTTCTTGCTGCAGCTTCTCGGTCAGGCCTTTTTTTGCAAACTTTACATTTACTTTAATGCCCGTTTCTTGAGTGAACTCTTTGAACATAGGTTCAACCAAAAAAGGCTGGCGGTAAGAGTAAACATTCACTTCTTCGGCAGCAGTTGCTACCTGAGGTGCAGCCAAACCAAACAGAATTGCCGAAGCCAACAGCTTTTTCATCGATTAAATTCCCCAAATGCAAAGTGTAATGATAATAGTTATCAATATCGATCAATTATACTGAAGCACTTCGACAAAACAATGCGCAAGAACAAAAAAATCAAAAAAAACGCTGCCAACTGGCAGCGTTTTCTTAAAGGTGCGTTATAGATATATGTTACTTGATGCTCATTGCTATAATAGTCATTAGCTCAAAGTCAGCGAGGTCAATAGCACTCCCTATACCGCTATTGGCCTCGCTGACGAAGAGATAAAAGTGAATTTATTTCACGCTGACGAACTCTGGATAAGCATCAATACCGCAGTCATGTAAATCCATACCTGCCAGCTCTTCTTCTTCCGTGACCCGAATACCCATGGTCGCTTTCAGTACGGCCCATAACGCAAGGCTTGCCCCGAATACCCAGCCAAAGATAACCACGGCACCGAGTAGCTGAGCGCCAAACGTTGCATCCGCATTGCTAAATGGCACCACCATCAGACCAAAGAAGCCACACACACCATGAACTGAAATTGCACCGACCGGATCATCAATTTTTACTTTATCCAAGGCGATGATGCTGAAGACCACAAGTGCGCCGGCAACCAGACCAATGCTCACTGCAGCCATCGGTGACGGTGATAAAGGATCCGCGGTGATAGCAACCAAACCCGCCAATGCGCCGTTTAACACCATGGTTAGATCCGCTTTTCCCCAGGTTGTTTTACATACCGCTATCGCCGCAATCGCACCGGCAGCAGCCGCTGCGTTAGTGTTTAAGAATATCTGACCAACCGCTGTGGCATTTTCAAAGTCAGATAACATCAGCTGCGAACCGCCGTTAAAACCGAACCAGCCGAACCATAGAATGAATGTACCCACTGTTGCCAATGGCATGTTTGAACCTGGGATCGGGTGAATTGCACCATTCTTACCGTATTTACCTTTACGAGCACCTAGCAGTAATACCCCCGCTAAAGCCGCTGCGGCACCTGCCATGTGAACGATACCGGAACCCGCAAAGTCGCTGAAACCTGCTTCAGACAAAAAGCCGCCGCCCCAGGTCCAGTAACCTTCCATCGGGTAAATGAAGGCCGTAAAAATGACAGAGAAAAAGAGGAACGACCATAGTTTCATACGCTCGGCAACGGCGCCGGAGACCACAGACATCGCGGTAGCAACAAATACCACCTGGAAGAAGAAATCAGATTCCAGCGAGTGGTCTGCCCCTTCAGCCTGGCTGCCAATTAAGGCACCAATTGATGGTAACCAACCACCTTCACCATTATCGACGTACATGACGTTATATCCGACAATCAAGTACATGGTGCAGGCGATCGCATACAAGCAAAAGTTTTTAGTCAGAATTTCAGTGGTGTTCTTAGATCGCACCAGACCCGCTTCAAGCATGGCAAACCCGGCCGCCATCCACATCACCAGCGCCCCTGACATTAAGAAAAAGAATGTATCGAGTGCGTAACGCAGCTCAGTTACCGTCGTTGTTAATTCCATTGTCGTCTTCCCCTATAACCACTAGATTTGTATTTATTCCATTAAGCCTAAAGTGCTTCGATGTCTGTCTCACCAGTCCGGATACGGACCGCATGGTCCAGGTCATAGACAAAGATTTTGCCATCACCAATTTTCCCGGTTTGTGCCGCTTTAGTGATTGCCTCAACAATGGCATCAATGTTCTCGGCCTGAGTCGCAATCTCCAGCTTTACCTTCGGCAAAAAATCCACCTGATATTCGGCTCCGCGATATAGCTCGGTATGTCCTTTCTGACGGCCGAAACCTTTGACCTCAGAGACTGTCATCCCCTCAACGCCAACATCCGATAACGCTTCACGAACATCATCCAGTTTGAAAGGTTTAATAATTGCGTTAATCAATTTCATCGCCTGCTCCTTAAATTCAAATTCCTTCTGATTTACACAAGTTTATTAACAAGCTTTATGCCAAGTTTTAAAGTTCATTAAATTCAGCAGCTTAAAAAAACACAGGAGAAGAAACGAAAAAGGCCGCACCGATATGGTGCGGCCTTTTCACTGAAAGGATGCAAAAAAGAAGAGAATTATGGAAACCTCTTAAAAGCGAGTCACGAATGCACGCCAGGCATGCAATACCTGCTCAAGATCTTCAAATCCACACAACGACATACTCTCTTCGTCATAAAAGTGCATGTCTTCTTCAAACTCATCATCTTCTTCTGAAAACATGCAGTTAGCCTGTACTAAAGCTTCGTTATCCTGCAGTACCAGTGAGAGATCTTCACCCAGCAGACGCCATTCTTTGGTGCTATTTTTTAGCGCACCAATCTGGGCCTCAATCATATCCATCTTGTCAAAGTCTTTACCGACTTCTTCCAGCAACCAGCGCCCCAGCGCTTCATGGCCCATGGAAAAAATCACATGATAGCTACCGTCCAGGGTATTTTTCTTAAATTCGTAGTCCATAGCTATCCTCAAAATCTGGTAATGTAATGTGTGTTGAAGTTCGCACATTTTCAGGATCTGATTCAAGATTGCAACTGAATGCGACCATTGCCCGATAAATTGTTGAGCATGCCATGGAGATCATATACCCAAGTGACTTCAAGATGCAGGATTCAGAGTGAGTTCAGCGAGTTCAATTCAAGAAAAATGAGCACAGGAATGGTTGCCCCTTTCAAGCTCATTTGACGCAGAAGTGGGCACGCTGACTCACTCCCAAAGGGCGAGTTTTATTGGCTTCTATGCTGCGTTGCTGATTTTTGACGTAGAACAACTATGTCTTCAAATCAGCGCCTTACCTAGAAGCCAATAAATTCTCGCTGAAACGAGCATCTCGAAGTCACTTGGGTATAAACTTATCACGATGAAAATTGTTATTGCTCCCGATTCATATAAAGAAAGCCTGACGGCAATGGAAGTTGCCACGGCGATCGAAGCAGGCTTCCGTCAGGTTCTGCCAGATGCGGAATACCATAAGCTGCCGATGGCCGACGGCGGCGAAGGCACCGTGCAGTCACTGGTCGATGCCACCGATGGTTCGATCGTTGAGCACCAAGTTACTGGCCCGCTAGGCCAACAAGTCGATGCCTTTTATGGCCTGATGGGTGACGGAAAAACCGCGATCATCGAGATGGCAGCGGCTTCTGGCCTGCATCTTGTGACGCCAGTGCAACGCAACCCACTGCTCACGACAACGTTCGGTACCGGCGAGCTGATCAAGGCGGCCCTCGACAACGGGGTTGAACATATCATTGTCGGTATCGGCGGCAGCGCGACGAATGACGGGGGGATCGGTATGGCGCAGGCTCTCGGGATCAAGATGCAGGACGCCGAGGGCAAGGAAATTGGCTACGGCGGTGGTGAACTGGCGCGCCTGGCGCATATTGATACCAGCGATATCAATCCTCGCCTGGCAAAAATCAAGCTTGAAGTCGCTTGTGATGTCGATAACCCGCTTTGTGGCCCCAAAGGTGCCTCACATGTCTTTGGTCCGCAGAAAGGCGCGACACCAGAAATGGTCGAGCAACTTGACGCCAACCTGGCTCGCTACGCAGATATCATCAAAACGCAACTCGGGCGTGATGTGAAAGATATGGCAGGGGCAGGAGCCGCCGGGGGCTTAGGTGCCGCACTGCTTGGCCTGCTGAATGCCAGTCTGCGCCCCGGTATCGATATCGTGATGGATGCCGTGAATTTAACTGAAATAGTCTCTGATGCTGATCTGGTGATCACTGGTGAAGGCCGAATTGACAGCCAGACCATTCATGGTAAAACGCCGATCGGAGTTGCCCGTACCGCGAAAAAGTTTCATCTTCCGGTGATCGGTATTGCAGGCTGCTTATCGAGTGACTGTAATGTGGTGTATGACCACGGTATTGATGCCGTCTTTAGTGTCGTTCCTCGGGCGATGGAACTGAGTGATGCTATGGATGAGGCTGCTTTCAATGTCCAGATGACAGCGCGTAATGTCGCAGCAATGTTGACTGTGGGAAAAGGTAGCGAGAAACTAGAAACTAGAAACTAGAAACTAGAAACTAGAAACTAGAAACTAGAAACTAGAAACTAGAAACTAGAAACTAGAAAAAAGGGTAAGCCAATAAATGGCTTACCCTTTCTATAATTATCAAGGCCTTGCTTTCCTCGGGCGAATTTATCTCGCCTCTAGAATCACGTTCCTCGAAACTATGACTTAAACTGCCGCCTGAATAATCACATCATCCGCTTTCTTGGTATAGCTTTCCATACGATGGAAATTCAAGTAACGGTAGGTATCAGCAGCTGTTGCATCAATCTGTTTCGCATACTCCAGGTACTCTTCCATGGTCGGAATACGGCCAAGGATCGCACCCACAGCCGCAAGTTCAGCAGAAGAAAGGTACACGTTGGCCCCCGTACCCAGTCGGTTCGGAAAGTTACGGGTAGATGTCGACATCACGGTCGCTTCATCAGCAACACGCGCCTGATTACCCATACATAGTGAACAACCCGGCGTTTCAATACGCGCACCGGCACGGCCAAAGATACCGTAGTAACCTTCTTCGGTTAGCTGATCTTTATCCATCTTGGTTGGCGGAGCCACCCATAGGCGGGTATCTAACTGGCCACCGAATTTCTCTAACAGCTTACCAGCCGCACGGAAGTGGCCGATGTTGGTCATACAAGAACCAATGAACACTTCATCAATCTGTGTTCCCTGAACATCAGACAGCAGGCGCGCATCATCCGGATCGTTTGGTGCACAAAGAATCGGTTGAGTGATATCAGCCAAATCAATGTCGATAACATGCGCGTATTCCGCGTCTTTGTCAGCTTCCATTAGCTCAGGATTCGCCAACCACTCTTCCATCGCCGTAACGCGACGCTCGATAGTACGACGATCGCCGTAACCTTCAGAGATCATCCACTTCAACATCACGATGTTAGAGTTGAGGTATTCCGCAATAGATTCTTCAGAGAGCTTCACGGTACAACCCGCCGCACTACGCTCTGCTGATGCATCAGACAGTTCGAATGCCTGCTCAACCGTCAGGTGCTCAACACCTTCAATTTCCAGTACTCGACCAGAAAATTCGTTGATCTTACCAGCCTTCTCAACAGTCAGCAGACCTTGCTGAATCGCGTAATAAGGAATGGCATGAACCAAATCACGCAGGGTGATCCCTTCTTGCATTTCACCTTTAAAGCGAACCAAGATGGATTCCGGCATATCAAGTGGCATCACACCGGTTGCCGCAGCAAATGCAACCAGACCTGAGCCCGCAGGGAATGAAATACCCAATGGGAAACGGGTATGTGAATCACCACCGGTACCGACGGTATCAGGCAGTAGCATACGGTTTAGCCAGGAGTGAATAACACCGTCACCCGGACGCAATGCCACACCACCACGGTTCATAATGAAATCCGGTAGCGTATGGTGAGTCTTTACATCAATCGGTTTTGGATAAGCCGAGGTATGACAGAAAGATTGCATGGTTAGCTCGGCAGAGAAACCAAGACACGCCAGATCTTTCAGTTCATCACGGGTCATTGGCCCGGTCGTATCTTGCGAGCCGACAGTGGTCATCTTAGGCTCACAGTATGTGCCGGGACGAACACCTTCGATACCGCAGGCTTTACCCACCATCTTCTGCGCCAGGCTATAGCCTTTACCGGTATCTGCTACCTCGCCAGGGCGACGGAACACATCAGAAGAAGGAAGAGAAAGTGACTGGCGAGCACGATCTGTCAGGCCACGCCCGATGATCAGCGGAATACGGCCACCAGCACGCACTTCATCAACCAGTACATCGGTTTTCAGTTCAAACGTCGAGACCACTTCATCACTGCCGTGATGGCGAACTTCACCTTTAAATGGGTAAACATCAATCACGTCACCCATATTCAATGCTGTTACATCGACTTCGATAGGCAATGCGCCCGCATCTTCCATGGTATTAAAGAAGATTGGGGCAATCTTACCGCCCAGCACATAACCACCAGCACGCTTGTTAGGTACGTTTGGAATATCATCTCCCATAAACCAAAGCACGGAGTTCGTCGCCGATTTACGTGATGAGCCGGTACCCACAACGTCACCCACATAAACTAACTGGTGGCCTTTTTCCTGCAGAGCTTCAATTTGTTTAATTGGACCAATTGAACCGTGTTGATCAGGTTCAATGCCTTCACGCTCATTTTTTAGCATGGCTAAGGCGTGAAGTGGAATATCCGGACGAGACCAGGCATCCGGTGCGGGTGACAGATCATCAGTATTGGTTTCGCCCGTCACTTTAAAGACTGTCAGCGTGATTTTTTCTGCCAGTTCCGGCTTAGACAGGAACCACTCAGCATCAGCCCATGACTGAATAACTTGCTTAGCAAAGTCGTTACCCGCTTTGGCTTTTTCTTCGACATCATAGAAAGAATCAAACATCAGCAGGGTGTGAGAAAGTACCTTAACAGCGATAGGAGCAAGCTCGGCATCATCAAGCAGAGAGATAAGTGGTTCAATGTTATAACCACCCTGCATGGTACCAAGAAGTTCTGCGGCTTTTTCTTTGCTAACAATTGGAGATGCCGCTTCACCTTGAGTGATTGCAGCTAAGAAGCCCGCTTTAACATAAGCAGCTTCATCTACGCCTGGGGGAATACGATTTTCTAGCAGATCAAGCAGTACAGATTCTTCACCCGCTGGCGGTGTTTTTAACAGCTCGACCAGAGCGGCAACCTGCTCAGCATGTAATGGCTGAGGGACAATCCCTTCTGCTGCACGCTCTTCGACGTGTTTACGGTAGGCTTCAAGCACGACATATTCCTCTTATTACGGTTTAACCTTCATTGGTCAAACATCCTTGGAAGTGATTGATCTCCTCACATCATGCCCGCTGTATTGTTTCTCAACTCAGATCCAAATGCGTGCAGAAGAGATCAAAACCGTTCGCCCACCTTACCATTTTTAACTTAAAATTAAAATCCACTCTCTTTTTACAACATTCATACTTTCAGCAGATTAACCGCTGCAATGCAGATGTTCAGAACGCTCCGCCAAAAAACAGATAGAAAGAATCGAAATTTTCTTCGGTTTTACCATAGGCCAGAATTAACGGCCCTGCGGGGGTTTTAATACCGCTAAAAATACTGCCTGCCCAGTATTTAGGCACCTCATGAAAGGGGATCGAGTTATCATTGAATACCCCGCCCCATTCAATCGAACCGCCGATATAGACTGGCGATTTAAACAGGCCAAAGTCATTATCCATCAGACGGTAGCGATAGATAGCCGCTGAAAATATTTTGTTATTACCTGTCAGACTGTTTTTCGGAATGCCGGAAAGGTGTAAAAAGCCACCCAGCTCTGCCGGATCCAGTTGAAGATCCTCATCCGATTTGACATGACCATACTCCGCTTTTCCCATGACAGTATGACGCTGATAGGTATAAGCCCCTTTCCACAGTGCATCGACTCGGAAGGCAAGATCACTGATTGATTCGCCAAAATATTCAATTTTATCATCTGAAACAGCAAATTCTAATTTCAGTAAATTACCATAACTAGGCAAACTATAATCATCCAGCGTATCGAGGTTATAGCTAATGTAACCCACGTTGCTATTCCGCGATTGGGTTCCTAATAGCTCATCCAAAAAACCCGGGAAAGCGACATCACCGACAATATAGCGGTAACCTAACCGTACCTCCTGCCACAGTTCCGGCTGCCAGCCTAATGAAGCATCCAGCGTTGTGTTCACATATTCCGCTGATATAAAATCATCAATATCCGCTAACAAAGGCTCTGCTTCATTTAGCGCCAGATTTTTATGAGTGATCTCATACTCTGCACCAAGCAAGCCGAACCATTCCTGATCGCTGATAAATGGCAGGTATATCTCTGTTGCCACCCTTTTGTCCGTTCCGAACTCCAGCTCAGTTCGCCATTCGGCCCCCGCTTCACTTAAGCCGGTAACGTTAAACGCCACACCAATGGAATAATCCGTAGTATTTTTAAAGTCATCTTCGAGCGCAAAACGTAAATCAACAAAATTAGGCCCCCAGCTTTTTTCTTGCACATCAAGTACCACGATATTTTTACCGTCCTCTTTTTCAATGCTGTAATCAATTCGTTCAAACCGATCCAACGCATAAAGATTACGGACGCTATCAGCAAGCTCTTCCGAGCTGATTGTTGCTCCGGATTCGAGTTCTAAACGCTTAAGCAGTGCCGCATCTGAATATTGGCTATGATTGGCAAGGCGAATTTCATCAACCCGCAGTTTATCGAAATGCTCCAACTGGCGGCGGCGATACTGTTTGTTATCAATGTAGGCTTGATAGGTGACTGAACTTCCCAGCTGAGCCAACTGATCTTGCATTGCCATCGTCGTTTTATAGCCAATCTCATACGCTTCCGGCATACGCTGAAAATCGATGGTTTTAATGCCCTGGGTATCCGGTCGGATCAAGACATCTCGCTCCCTCAGCAATGCAATCTGTTGCGTCACATTATTGCGAACCATAAAATCAGTCAGCTGATCCATCACGGCAAAGTAATTATTCAACTCATCACGACGTCTAAAATCATTGCTAATATCAACCGCAATAATAATGTCAGCCCCCATCTCTTTTACCACCGAGATCGGTAAGTTATTGGTAATACCGCCATCGACCAGTAACTTGTCGTCTAACTCCATCGGTGGTAAAACGCCGGGGATAGACATGCTGGCTTGCATCGCCTCTGCTAAATCCCCCTTGGCCAATATCACCGGTTGCAAAGACTCAATGTCACTTGCTACCGCCCTGAAAGGAATAGCCAGCTGATCAAAGCTCTCAAACTTGGGTAATCCCCCTGACGACGAGCGTAATATTTCGCCCATTTTTTGCCCTTGAACAAACCCCTTGGGCACTTTCAGCTCCCAAAATTCAAAGCCGATATCCGTCTTAATTTGAAAACGATCTTCCTGCTGCTTTTCCCTTACCCGCCGGTCACTGCGCTCCACTCGGTCCTGATAGCCAGAGCTCCAGTCCACGGTTTCAATAAATGCTTCAATTTCATCAGCACTCATCCCGGTGGCATACAAACCGCCGACATAAGCCCCCATACTGGTTCCGGCAATAAAATCCACCGGGATCTGCATCTCTTCCAATGCTTTCAATACACCGATATGAGCAGCCCCTTTTGAGCCGCCGCCGCCAAGTACAACCCCAACTTTAGGTCTTTCTTTCGCTAAGGTATTGAATGATATGAATAGTGACAAAAAGGTGATAAATATCACTAAAGTTATGTAACGAAATGGCAGATAAACATCTGAACACAGATCTTTCAGTGATGGCTTTGCAAGTAACATTGTATTTTTAATCCATGATCTGAGTGTTATATCAATCACATTAAGTCACTGCGCAATCATCAGTAACTTAATGTGATTGATATTCTTAATTACAAAATAAATAAGCAGTTAAGCATTATGACGTTCAACCAACTAACCATAAAACAAAAGCTGATCTTCGCGATAGTTCTTGCCGTACTGGCCTCGACGGCCCTGGTAGGATTTATCAGCCAAAATCAGGCCCGTCATGTCGTAGAGGCTCGATTATTAGAGTCTGAACTACCTGCAACTCTGATGCAGATAAGAAATACCGTAGATAAAGAAGTCTCAGTCTTACAGTCGGCTGCGGAGCAGTTAGCCACCAACCGCTTCATTATCGAGTTCTATAACAGTGAGCGTTCAGCTCAGCAAGAAACCCAATTAATTCAGATGCTGAATGATATCAGAACTCAGTACGATCTGTTCGATGCTTCCATTGCTGATCGGAGCAGTGGCGATTACTGGAATCAGAATGGATTTTTACGCCGCCTGAATCAGCAACAGGATGGCTGGTTCTTCGGTTTTACCGGCAGTGGCAATGCGAAAATGCTCAATGTATTCCGCGAAGCCAATGGTGACGTGAAGCTGTTTGTTAATTACCAGCAGCTTAATGGCCGTGGGATGGCGGGGCTTTCGAAGTCTCTTGACGATATGGTTCAGTTCATCAATCAATTCCAATTAGAACAAAGTGGCTTTGTTTACCTTACCGATGCCGAAGGCATGATCCGCCTGCATAAAGACAGCGGAAAAATGGGTAAGGCAAACCTGAGTCAACTCTACGGTTCGGATATTGCTCGCCAGCTATTGCACAAAGATAGCTTCAACTTTGCAGAATCTCTGGTTGGCGGACAAGCGACCTTGCTGGCGACCAGCTATATCCCCTCCATGGGCTGGTATGTCGTTGCTGAACTCCCCAAAGAAGAAGCCTTTGCCGGCCTTAATCAGGCCCGAAACGAAATCATGATGTGGACGGCAGCTATCGCGGTAATTTTTGTTCTGCTTGCTATCTGGCTGGCCAGTAATATTACCCGTCCAATCGAACGTTTAGCCTCTGTGTTCAAAGATCTGGGTGAAGGCGAAGGTGATTTGCGTCACCGCATTGAGATTCAGGGTAAAGATGAAATTGCTCAGCTCGCTGAAGGCTTTAACAGCTTCATTGGCAAAATCCATTACTCGGTCAAAGAAGTCGCTGAAACGGGTAATGCCCTGCGTGATGCCGCTGAATCGGTTGCGACTCAATCACAAATGACGCTTGATAATAGCCACAGCCAGCGCGACCGCACCATTCAGGTTGTTACGGCCATCAATGAGATGGGAGCGACAGTTAACGAGATAGCCGGCAATGCTGCACAAGCAGCCGACGCCGCTCATGGTGCTGAAGAGGAAACCAATAATGGTCAGGCGATTGTGACTCAGGCCAGAGACACCATTAATCAATTATCGGGTGATGTCGAGCAGGTCAGCGAAGTCATTGGATCCCTGGCGAACAACACCCAGGCTATCGGCAGTATCTTAGATGTGATCCGTGGCATTTCAGATCAAACCAACCTGCTTGCGCTTAATGCCGCGATTGAAGCTGCACGTGCTGGTGAGCAAGGCCGTGGTTTTGCCGTGGTTGCCGATGAAGTCCGCAGCCTGGCCAGCCGCACGGCAGATTCTACCGATGAAATTCAAACCATGATCAACCGTCTGCAAGAAGAAGCAGGTAATGCGGTAACGGCGATGCAGCAGAGCCGTCAGCTGACCTCTGACGGGGTTTCAGCAACGGATGAAGCATCCGGGGCACTGGTCTCGATTGCCGATCGCATTACGCTGATTTCAGATATGAACACTCAGGTGGCGACGGCAACTGAAGAGCAATCGACCGTGGTGCACGATATTAACTGCAACATTGAAGAGATCAACGAAACCACCCAGCGCACGGCAGATACCGCGACTGAACTGGCTCACTCAAGCCAGTCACTGCGTGAACTGTCTAAGCGTTTAGATGATATGGTGGGCGCGTTTAAGTTATAAAAGCGGCCCTTGGAAAAGCAGGTTCTAGGCTCTAGTTCGAGAGCCTGTTTTGTAATACCAATCGGGAAAAGTATATGACCATTCAGCGAGAATTAAATGGCTCAGAGACAAGGCGCTTGATAGCAGGTGTATTCATATCCATCAAAATCAAGCAACGCAGTGGCTGAGCCATTTAAACTCGCCCTTTGGGAACGTACCAGCAACCTGATTACTGCCCCAAATTGTCTTGATGTAGAATAACTATATCTTCATCAATTTGTATTGTACTCAAGTCGCTGGCAACGTTCTGAATTGACCAGATACTTATCCCGATTGGTATAATCCATCGGTCCATCGGGTTAACAAATCACAGCAATAAAAAAAGCGCCCTCAGGCGCTTTTTACTATTTATCCGTTACAAGAACGATTCAAAGAAAGATTACTTTTTCTTCTTCGCTTTCGCATTCGGTAAGTCAGTGATGCTACCTTCGTAGATCTCTGCTGCCATACCGATTGACTCGTGAAGCGTTGGGTGAGCGTGAACCGTCAGAGCGATATCTTCTGCATCACAGCCCATCTCGATCGCCAGACCGATTTCACCAAGCAGTTCACCGGCATTGGTACCTACGATGGCACCACCGATAACACGGTTAGTGTCTTTATCGAAGATAAGCTTCGTCATACCATCTGCGCAATCAGATGCGATTGCACGTCCTGATGCAGCCCATGGGAAGCTTGCTGCTTCGTAGTTGATGCCTTCAGCTTTTGCTTCTTTTTCTGTCTTACCAACCCAGGCAACTTCTGGCTCAGTATAGGCGATTGAAGGGATCACTTTCGGATCGAAGTAGTGCTTCTTACCAGAGATCACTTCAGCCGCAACGTGGCCTTCATGCACGCCTTTGTGAGCAAGCATAGGTTGACCTACAACGTCACCAATTGCGTGAATATGAGAAACGTTCGTGCGCATCTGCTTATCAACATTAATGAAACCACGCTCATCAACATCGATACCCGCAATGCCAGCATCAATTAGCGCACCGTTTGGTACACGACCGATAGCAACCAGTACCGCATCATAACGGGTCGGCTCAGCAGGTGCTTTCTTGCCTTCCATTGATACGTAGATACCGTCTTCTTTTGCTTCAACCGCTGTCACTTTCGTTTCCAGCATCAGGTTGAATTTCTTCTTCACACGCTTGGTGTAAACTCTGACGATATCTTTATCTGCAGCAGGGATCACCTGGTCGAACATTTCAACAACGTCGATCTGAGAACCTAGCGCGTGGTAAACCGTACCCATTTCAAGGCCGATGATACCGCCACCCATTACCAGCAGTTTCTCTGGCACTTCTTTCAGCTCCAGCGCATCGGTAGAATCCCAGATACGTGGATCTTCATGCGGGATGAATGGCAGTTTAATTGGACGAGAGCCCGCGGCAATAATGGCATTGTCGAAGTTAACTGTTGTTGTTTCTTCGCCTTCACCGCTGTTGTTTGTAACAACAATAGAATTAGGGCCGGTAAATTTACCGAAACCATTAACAACCGTCACTTTACGCATCTTAGCCATGCCGCCAAGACCGCCAGTCAACTGGTTGACTACTTTTTCTTTCCACAAACGGATCTTAGAAATATCAGTTTGAGGTTCGCCAAAAACGATACCGTGGTCGGCCAGCGCTTTGGCTTCTTCAATAACTTTAGCTACGTGCAGTAGTGCTTTCGATGGGATACAACCCACGTTCAAGCATACACCACCTAGGGTGTTGTAACGTTCGATGAGTACTGTTTCCAGACCCAAGTCAGCACAACGGAATGCTGCGGAGTAACCGGCAGGACCGGCACCAAGTACCACGACCTGGGCTTTGATTTCTTTGCTCATCTTGACCTCGTTGTAGTCTTTTATCCCTGACAGGCTTGTATAGATATTCGATTTTATTGGTTTTCAGCCGTATAACACTTTACAGAGGTGTTAACAGAGTGAAAAATAAAATCGTGGAGCCTGTGAGCTATACAACAATTCCGGTACCAGTTTTTTTACTGATACCGAAATTGGGCGGTAATAACCTTACGGTTGCTGTCTTGTCGATGACAGAAGCCGGCTCTTAATTAAAAAACATTAAAGAACCAGACGACGAATATCAGATAGACAACCGTTTAGGTAAGTAATGAAACGCGCACCTTCAGCACCGTCGATCACTCGGTGATCGTAAGACAGTGACAGAGGAAGCATCAGGCGAGGTTCGAAATCCTTGCCGTTCCATACTGGTTTCATTTCAGACTTAGATACACCAAGGATACCTACTTCTGGTGCATTTACGATTGGAGTAAATGCAGTACCGCCTAGGCCACCAAGGCTAGAGATAGTGAAACAGCCACCCTGCATGTCTGCAGCCGTTAGCTTACCAGCACGTGCTTTCTTAGAAACAGCCATTAGCTCTTCAGATAGCTCGTAGATACCTTTCTTGTTCACGTCTTTGAATACAGGAACAACCAGGCCGTTTGGCGTATCAACAGCGATACCCACGTTCACGTACTTCTTCAGGATCAGGCTTTCACCGTCTTCAGAAAGAGAAGAGTTGAAGGACGGGAATGCTTCAAGTGCTTTAGCAACAGCCTTCATGATGAATACGAGTGGCGTGATCTTCATGCCTGTGTCTTTCTTCGCTTCAATCGCGTTCTGCTCTTTACGGAATGCTTCCAGAGCCGTGATATCTGCGTTGTCCCACTGTGTAACGTGAGGGATCATTACCCAGTTACGGTGCAGGTTCGCGCCAGAGATCTTCTTGATGCGAGAAAGTGGCTTCGTCTCAACGTCACCAAACTTGCTGAAGTCAACTTTCGGCCAAGGTAGTAGACCCAGTGCAGAACCGTCGCCTTTACCTGCTGCCGCAGCACCAGATTCAAGGCGCTTAAGCGCTTCTTTCACGTAGTTCTGTACGTCTTCTTTCTGAATACGGCTCTTACGACCCGTACCTTTAACCTTAGACAGGTTAATACCGAACTCACGAGCAATACGGCGAACAACTGGAGATGCGTGCGCATACTCGTTGTTTTCCTGGAAGTCGCCAGTTGCAGCCGGAGCTGCTTGTGCCGGTTTTGCTGCAGGTGCTGCCGCCGATGCCGCGGCTGGTGCCGCCGCTTGAGCAGCAGGCGCTGCGCCTGCCACTTCGCTTTTTTCTACTAAGAATGTCATCACTAGAGAGCCAGTTGATACTTTATCGCCAGCTGCAATTTTGATTTCTTTTAGAACACCAGCAAATGGTGCAGGTACTTCCATTGATGCTTTGTCGCCTTCAACAGTAAGAAGAGACTGCTCTTCTTCGATGCTGTCGCCGATAGCTACCATGATTTCAGTGACTTCAACTTCGTCACCACCGATATCCGGTACGTGAACTTCTTTAAGTTCAGCTACCGCAGGCGCTGCTGCAACAGGTGCCGCCGCTTCAGCCGCTGGAGCTGGCACAGCGGCTGCGCCTGATTCTTCAAGAAAAAGCATGATCAGTGAACCGGTAGAAACCGTATCGCCTTCGGCGATTTTGATTTCTTTAACGATACCCGCCTGAGAAGCTGGTACTTCCATAGAAGCTTTGTCGCCTTCTACAGTGATCAGAGATTGCTCTTCTTCAACCTTGTCGCCAACGCGAACAAGGATCTCAGTGACTTCAACCTCGTCCGCACCAATGTCAGGTACATTAATTTCGATTGCCATGTTTTATTGCCTCTTACGCGTATAGCGGGTTCATCTTGTCAGCGTCGATGTCGAATTTCGCAATTGCTTGTGCAACGACAGATTTCTCGATATCACCACGTTTAGCCAGTTCAGTCAGTGCAGCAACTACCACGTAGCCCGCATTAACTTCGAAGTGACGACGTAGGTTTTCACGGCTGTCAGAACGACCAAAACCATCAGTACCAAGAACTTTGAAAGACTCAGACGGCATAAATGCACGTACTTGCTCTGCATAGTTCTTCATGTAATCCGTCGCAGCGATCGCAGGTTCAGTGCCCATTACTTGCGTAATGTAAGGTACTTTCTGCTCTGCTTCCGGGTGAAGCATGTTGAAACGCTCAACATCTTGACCTTCACGTGTTAGCTCATTGAAAGAGGTAACAGAGTAAATATCAGATGCAACACCGTAGTCATCGCTTAGGATCTGAGCTGCTTTGCGTACTTCATTCATGATAGTACCCGAGCTCATCAGCTGAACTTTTCGCTCTTTTGCAGACTCAGTGCCCGCGTAAGATTCTAGCTTGTAGATCCCCTTACGAATGCCTTCTTCAGCGCCTTCTGGCATTGCTGGCATTGCGTAGTTTTCGTTCATTAGCGTCAGGTAGTAGAACACGTTCTCTTGGTTCTCACCGTACATGCGACGGATACCGTCTTGCATGATAACTGCAAGCTCGTACGCAAATGTTGGATCGTAAGAGATACAGTTAGGAACTGTGTTCGCCTGAATGTGGCTGTGACCATCTTCGTGTTGCAGACCTTCACCGTTTAGGGTAGTACGGCCAGCCGTTGCACCTAGTAGGAAGCCACGAGCTTGTTGGTCACCCGCCATCCATGCCATGTCGCCAACACGTTGGAAACCGAACATAGAGTAGTAGATGTAGAACGGGATCATCGGCAGATCATTGGTGCTGTATGATGTTGCCGCAGCAACCCATGAAGACATTGCACCAAGTTCGTTGATACCTTCTTGCAGTACCTGACCAGAAGTCGCTTCTTTATAGTAAGAAACAACACCACGGTCTTCAGGGGTATATTCCTGGCCGTGCGGGTTGTAGATACCGATTTGACGGAACAGACCTTCCATACCGAAGGTACGTGCTTCATCTGCAATGATAGGAACGATGTTCTTACCAATGCCTTTGTTCTTAAGCAGGATGTTAAGCGCACGAACAAACGCCATCGTGGTAGAGATGTCACGCTTTTGCGCGTCAAGCAGTGGCTTGAACTCTTCAATTTCAGGGATAGCGAGTTCTTCAGTGAACGCAGGCAGACGCTGTGGTGTGTAACCATGCAGTGCGTTACGACGTGCGTGCAGGTAGTTGTACTCTGCAGAACCTTCTTCCAGTTTCAGGTATGGAAGAGACTTCATTTCTTCGTCAGAAACCACGTCTTGCAGGCCTAGACGATCGCGTAGGTGCTGAACATGCGTCATGTCCATTTTCTTAACACCGTGAGCGATGTTTTTACCTTCCGCAGCTTCACCCATGCCGTAACCTTTAACAGTTTTAGCCAGGATCACTGTCGGACGATCTGCTGTTTCTTTCGCATTGTTAAATGCTGCAAATAGTTTAGAAGACTCGTGACCACCACGCTTAAGCGCGAAGATTTCGTCATCTGTCATATCTGCAACAAGTGCTGCTGTTTCTGGGTGTTTACCAAAGAAGTGCTCACGTACGTACGCACCGTCTTTAGATTTGAATGTCTGGTAGTCACCATCGATAGTTTCATTCATTAGCTGAAGAAGCTTACCAGTAGTGTCTTTCGCTAGTAGAGAATCCCAGTTATTACCCCAAACCACTTTAACCACATTCCAGCCAGCACCTTTGAACAGGCCTTCCAGCTCTTGAATGATCTTACCGTTACCCATAACAGGGCCGTCAAGACGCTGCAGGTTACAGTTGATTAGGAAACACAGGTTATCTAGCTTTTCACGTGCCGCGAAAGAGATCGCACCACGTGCTTCTGGCTCATCCATCTCACCATCACCCAGGAACGCGTATACGCGCTGAGCAGACGTGTCTTTAAGGCCACGACCAGCAAGGTATTTCAGGAAGCGAGCTTGATAGATAGCAGAAATTGGGCCAAGACCCATAGAAACAGTCGGGAACTGCCAGAACTCAGGCATTAACTTAGGGTGCGGGTATGAAGGGATACCTTTGCCATCAACTTCTTGACGGAAGTTATCTAGCTGATCTTCAGTCAGACGGCCTTCAACAAACGCACGAGAATAGATACCTGGAGAGATGTGGCCCTGGTAATAAACCAAGTCACCGCCATCAGCTTCGTTTGGTGCACGGAAGAAGTGGTTGAAACATACTTCGTAGAATGCAGCAGCAGACTGGTAAGAAGCCATGTGGCCACCCAGGTCTAAATCTTTCTTAGAAGCACGTAGTACGATCATGATTGCGTTCCAGCGGATGATGGAACGAATACGACGCTCAAGAGTGGTATCACCAGGATACGCAGGCTCTTGTGCTGATGGAATCGTATTGATGTAGTTAGTAGTGATGCCTGTTGGCATATCTACACCGTCTAAACGCGCTTTATCCAGAACTTGCTCAAGCAGGAACTGTGCACGCTCTACACCTTCTTCACGAACGACTGATTCCAGAGCTTCTAACCACTCTTGAGTCTCAAGTACGTCAACGTCATTTTTCATGACTTCAGACATGCGATCTATCCTTTCGTTGATAATCTACAAAACTTAATACCAATCGTCATAACTATCTGAACAGTTCAGAGCTACTTAGCTAGACAAGGGCAAGGCGAAAGATTTTTTGCATAGTAGTTCTACGCTGATAATCTTTTAACGCAGCAATTGTGTAGCTAAGCAGCTCCCTTCGGGCGGAATAAAACAGCCCCTCTGCTGTGTTATGCCTTTTTGAAATAGACCCACTATTTTCTTCAAAGACATGCCTTACATAGCGCCTGTTTTATCTCCGCTGAATGAGCAGATAGTTATGACGACTGGTATATTGTCGCGACTGGTTAATACTAATAGTGCTTATTGTAAGAAGTATTAATCCAGCCCGTCCTTGCGCTGTTGAATCCGACGAAGAGAGCGTTCACGTCTGCTCTCTTCACGCGATAAATCCAACAGGGTTTCCTCGATGAAAGCCAAATGTGCATGCGATGCTTCTCGCGCCTGTTCTGGCTGACCAGTAACAATCGCCTGCACAATATCGGCTCGATGCTTTCTCACTTTTCCCACCACCTCTTCGCGGCGGTTCAAAAGCTCAAAGTTTTGTAATACGTTTTGCTCTAGCAATGGGGCAAGGCTGCGAATGATATGAAGCAGTACCACGTTATGGGCGGATTCTGTAACCGCAATCAGGTACTGCATGACAGCTGATGCTTCAGCTTTTAAATCGCCTTGTTGCTGAGCGTCTTGTATCCGTACATGGCAGTCACGAATACGAGTGAAATCTTCTTCGTTGCCTCGCAGTGCTGCGTAATAAGCAGCAAGCCCTTCAAGGGCATGGCGGGCTTCAAGTAAGTCCAGTTGCGTTTCCGGGTGAGCCGCAAGCAAATCCAACAATGGCTCAGAAAAGCTCTGCCATAGCTTCTCTGTTACAAACGTTCCTCCGCCCTGGCGACGGGTTAACAGTTGTTTAGCTTCAAGTCGTTGGATCGCCTCTCGCACTGAGGGACGTGAAACGTCGAATTGCTTAGCCAGCTCACGCTCTGGAGGCAGCTGCTGACCCGGGGACAAGGTGCCTTCCAGGATCAGATGCTCAATCTCCTGCTCGATAGCATCGGAGAGCTTAGGTTGGCGAATCCGTTTATAAGTCATTTTTTATTTATGCTTCTTGTACTTATATCGTTTCAGACAAATCCACTATGTAACTAGGTGCGGATAATTGGTCTTACCAATTTAACAATGGAACGAAAGTTTACAGAAATGACAGAGGAAGTCCACCCGTAACTTGATGGAAATCATAGAACCACAGGTGATTTAACAGAAATGTCAACTTATGACACTTTATTAAAACAATGTGAACCACAGGTGGCAACGGGCGGAAAGGTAGATAGAGAGATGAAAAGCATCAATGGTCAGACCAATTTCTTACCAACGATGTTCTCATCCGACACTAACAAACATTAAGCAGCGCGGTTTTAAACAATCGCCAGTCAAAAGCCAAACCGGGATCGGTTTTGCGGCCAGGCGCAATAAACTCATGCCCGGTGATCCGGGAAGAGTTAATGTGGGGATAATATGTCATGATAACCCGGCTAAGCGCTGTTAAGGTGTCATACTGAGCCTGGGTATAAGGGAGGGTGTCCGTTCCTTCCAGTTCTATACCGATAGAAAAATCATTGCATTTGTCCCGCTCGGCAAATCGTGAAACTCCGGCATGCCAGGCGCGACAATCAAACGGTACAAACTGAATAATACCGCCATCTCTTCTGATTAAACAGTGTGCTGACACACGAAATCCGGAAATTACCTCGAAATAGGGATGTTCCTTCGGGTTCAGCTGCCCGGTAAAGAGTTGCTCGATATAAGGACCGCCAAACTGCCCCGGCGGTAAACTGATGTTATGTACCACCAGCAATGAAATATCTTGGGCATCAGGGCGTTGATCGTAAAAAGGGGAAGGAACGTGTTTGACGCCTTCCAACCAGTGGGTGTTGTTGATTTTTAATTTCATCTTTCACAGATTCGAGTTTCGAGTGCCGAGTCTCTAGTCTCGCCGATCTTGGCGTTAAGATCTATTTACTCACGATCCAGAGCCTAACCCCCCGCTCTTTCTTGCTTTTCCTCGGTCCTAGGTTCTCGCATCTCGCCGCATCTCAAGGTATGATCAGCGTTATCAATACTCGGGAAACTTCGACCCGCTTTTCCTGTTCATTAGCAGCTCAACCTATTGCTACGGATTCGCCATGACTAAGATGGAAAGAAAGCACGACAGCCAAGCGCGCTTAGACTACTTAAAACAACAATTACCCCGTGAGATCAGCCGTGCGGTCGCTGAAACCCTGCGTGAAGATCTGGGCGGTACGATCAATCCGGATCTGGATATTACCGCCAGCTTGATCCCGGCAGAAAGCCAGAATGTTGCGACCATTATTACCCGTGAACACGGCGTATTCTGTGGTCAGCTATGGGCTGATGAAGTATTCAAACAGTTGGGCGGCGAAGTCTCTATCGAATGGCATGTCCAGGATGGCGATACCGTAGAGCCAAACCAGACACTGTGCACACTGACCGGCCCGTCGCGTATTCTGCTGACCGGTGAACGCAATGCAATGAACTTCATCCAGACCCTGTCTGGCTGTGCCACCGTTGTTGCCCAGTATGCCAAGCAACTGGAAGGTACCCATACCCGCCTGCTTGATACCCGCAAAACCATTCCCGGCCTGCGCAGTGCACTGAAATATGCGGTTACCTGCGGCGGCGGTTATAACCACCGTATCGGTGTGTTTGACGCCTATCTGCTCAAAGAAAACCACATCATCGCCTATGGCGGCATTGCCCAAGCCGTCGAGGCCGCGAAAAGGCTCAACCCTGACAAGCCGGTGGAAATAGAAACGGAAAGTCTGGATGAGCTGCAACAGGCCATTGATGCCGGTGCTGACATCATCATGCTGGATAACTTCACCACCGAGATGATGCGCAAAGCGGTTGAAATCAACCAGGGCCGTGCTGCGTTAGAAAATTCCGGTAACGTGACCTTAGAGACTATTCGTGAATTTGCCGAAACTGGCGTTGATTACATCTCTGTCGGGGCGCTGACCAAGCACCTGAAGGCGATGGATCTGTCGATGCGGTTTAAGTGATAAAGAACCGAGTTCCGAGATTAGAGATTCGAGGTTCGAGGTTCTAGGAAAGCAATTTGATCACCAATGAATATAAAGGAGAGCGATAAGCTCTCCTTTTTTTATTAAAGATTAAGCCACGAAGCTCGTCATCCCCGAAGACGCTTATCGCTAATATTTCTGTCATCGACTGGATTATATTAGCGGCTATCGGGGATCCACAGTCCACTGAACCTTCCGTGCATGATGGATCCCTGATAACCGCCAGGTAAGTTTTGAGAAAGCCTGCAAGTTCAGTGTTTGGCGGTTTCTGGGATGACGGACTTCAACCGTTTCAATCAATCATCTTCATTGTGTTTAGGTTCTAGGAAAACAATTTGATCATCCATGAATATGAAGGAGAGCGATAAGCTCTCCTTTTTATTTATCTCTCAGGCATCGCGCTTATCTTGTATTTTGTCATTACATATTAATGACTTACTAGTACACCGTTTATCTTTGATAAACAAGCTCCCCGCCCCCCTCGCATATGCAACAGATGTAATTTGTTTCGGTTTATTTCAAACTGCGCCGAGCAATCTGCCCTTCAACGTTCAATAGTCAATCGGTTGTATATAACTTTATTCTCACTGAACAGTCTTTAATCCCTGACGGCAATTTTCAAAGGATCAGAAAATGAAAAAACAGAATGGTTTTACCTTAATTGAACTGATGATCGTAGTGGCGATAATTGGCACATTGTCAGCGTTTGCGATACCCGCCTACCAAGATTATGTAGCAAGATCTGCTGTAACGTCTGCTGCAGGAACGGTCAAAGCTCTTCTCACAAATGCTGATTTATATTCACAAAACAACACCGCCGTAACAACTGACATTGGTGATCTTGGTGGTGCTGCGAATATGAATACACTAGGAGAAATAACAGGATCGATTCTAGGTGCAGGAGCTGTTTCAACTGCAACATCAACACTTACATTTACATTCGCTGCAGATAAAGCCGCCGCAGGTACTTTAGATTATGCGCGTACACCTATTACACCATGGGTTTGTACTAATACTACAAACCCAGCGGTAGCAATCGAAGGTTGTACCTTAGCACCATAATGCAAACCAACCTCGCTTCCATCCTGCATCAGGCTGACTTGATCAGTCTGGTACAGGCGCAGCAAGTGGTCGATTTTGTCCGGGCAGAAGGTACTAACGTCCCTTCTGCCTTGGTGGATCTGGCCATTTTCAGCGATGCCGATCTCGCCCGTCACCTTGAGTCTATTTTTGCACTCGAGCGGGTTGATGCACATCAGTACGACTATGCCGGGTGCTGTAAAACACTCAATCAGCGTGAACTGGTACTGCGCCATCGCGTATTACCGTTGCAGCTGACGGAATCAACTCTGTTTTTAGGGATCAGCGATCCCACCTATATTGATGCCCAGGATGAATTTCGCTTTGCCACCGGTAAAAACATCGAGCCACTGCTGCTCGAAAATAAACAGTTAGAAAGCGCCATTCGCCGCATTTACGGCAGTGATATCGGTGAAACCCAACACCGGCGTGATGTCAGTGACCAGGATTTGGACGATCTGGTTGATATCAGTGATGGTGAAATTGACGACACCACCGATTTAAGCCAAGACAGCGCACCGGTTACCCGCTATATCAACCAGGTACTGCTTGAAGCGGTGCGGAAAAATGCCTCTGATATCCATTTTGAGCCCTACGAAGAGAGCTACCGGATCCGCTTTCGCTGTGACGGTATTCTGCATCAGCATGCCACCCCGCCCGCTCACCTGTCACGGCGCTTATCAACCCGTCTAAAGGTGATGTCAAAGCTCAATATTGCCGAGCGCCGCCAGCCGCAGGATGGCCGGATCAAACTCAAATTAACCCCCACCCTCGCGGTTGATTTGCGGGTTTCCTCACTGCCGACGCTATGGGGCGAAAAGATCGTACTGCGAATTCTTGACGGCTCCAGTGCCAGCCTGGATATTGATCTTCTCGGGTATAACGCCAAACAAAAGCAGGATTACCTTGCTGCACTTGAGCAGCCGCAAGGGATGATCCTGATGACCGGGCCGACCGGAAGCGGTAAAACCGTCTCCCTCTACACCGGGCTTAAGATCCTCAATACTGACGAGCGCAATGTGTCAACGGCTGAAGATCCGGTAGAAATCAACCTGCCCGGTATTAACCAGGTTCACATCAATACCCAGGTTGGATTGGGTTTTGCCGAGGCGCTGCGATCGTTTTTACGCCAGGATCCGGATATCGTGATGGTCGGCGAGATCCGTGACATTGAAACCGCCGCCATTGCGGTAAAAGCCGCCCAAACCGGCCACTTAGTACTTTCAACCTTACATACCAATTCTGCGGCAGAGACGATCACCCGCCTCACCAATATGGGGATCGAAGACTTTAACCTCGCCTCTTCCCTTAGCTTAATCATTGCCCAGCGTCTTGCCCGTCGCTTATGCAAGCACTGTAAACAAGAACATCAACTTGATGCGATCACCCGAGACAAACTCGTTATTCCTCAACATCAGGTCATTTATCAAGCCAATATCCTCGGATGTGATGATTGTAATAAAGGTTATTTAGGCCGCGTCGGGATCTATGAAGTTATGACGTTTAGTCGCGAACTCGCCCAGGCATTGGTCGCGGGGGCAAGTACCTTGGAACTGGAAGAGATAGCCTGTAAACAAGGTATGCAATGCCTGCAGCAATCCGGTATTGAAAAGCTCACTGACGGCGTCACCAGCCTAGCTGAGCTGCAACGTGTTTTGCATTACTAGTAGTCTCGAGTAACTAGAAACTAGAAACTAGAAACTAGAAACTAGAAACTAGAAAATAATAAGGACCTGCCATGAAACCAGCCAATAAATTACGTTATTACCACTGGCGCGGCGTCAATCAGTCGGGACGAAAAGTCTCCGGCGTCATTATTGGCTATCAGGAACAGGAAATTCGCAGCAAGTTAACTGAACAGCTCATCCAAGTAAAAAAAATTAAACGCCGCAATCCATCAACGCTCAGCAAATTTAGAAATCAGATGACATCAACAGATGTCACCGAAACAACCCGGCAACTGGCTACTATGATTGAATCCGGCGTACCGGTCGTACAATCACTCAAACTTATCTCAGAGAGCCACCATAAATCGGAAGTGCGCGCCGTACTGTCACAGGTGACAACCCAGGTTGAAGCCGGAGCGTCATTATCGAGAGCATTAAAAACCAGCTCACCTCTGTTTGATTCATTTTATTGTGATCTGGTGGCAACGGGCGAGCAGACGGGGCACCTCGGCGAAGTCTTTTCCCGTATTGCCACTTATCGGGAAAAAAGCGAAACCACCCGCAAGAAAGTTATTAAGGCGATGATTTACCCCACCATGGTGACCTTTACGGCCATCTTGGTCACTATCATGATGCTGGTTTTTGTGATCCCGCAATTTTCCAGTATTTTCAGCAGTTTTGGGGCTGAACTCCCATGGTTTACGCGCCAGGTGATTAAGGCATCTGATTTTCTGACTAACTACGGCAGTTATCTTGCTATTGCCATTGCAGTCATCTTCTTGAGCTTTCGTTACAGCTATAAAAAATCTTATGGCCTAAGATTGGCATCCAATCGATTCACTCTGAAGCTCCCTCTCTTGGGTAATGTACTGCTCAAAGCCACGATTGCTCGTTTTGCCCGAACCCTGGCGACCACGTTCAGTGCCGGAATTCCACTGCTCACCGGGCTGCAATCAGCCGGAAAAACAACTGGCAACCTTCATATTCAAAAAGCGATTAACGAAGCGTATACCAGTACGGCGGCTGGCATGCCTCTGTATCTATCGTTACGCCAGTGTAATGTTTTTCCAGAATTGATGCTGCAAATGACCATGATTGGGGAAGAGTCGGGTTCGCTGGATGAAATGCTCAATAAAATGGCCTTGCTTTATGAAGATGATGTCGACAACATAGTCGATAATCTGGGTAAAATCCTCGAACCTCTGATTATTCTTATCCTTGGCGGACTTATTGGCAGCCTGTTGATCGCCATGTATATGCCGATTTTCAGCTTAATGAGTGTGATTGGGTAAGTTGCAGGTACGAGAGCCTAGTTACTAGAGGAACGCGATCCTGTGGTCCTGTGGTCCTGTGGTCCTGTGGTCCTGTGGTCCTGTGGTCCTGAAAACAGGCTCTCTAAGCCGCGTACGGGGAGTCAAGCTTTTCCGCTCTTTCCATAGGATCTTAGGGCCATAGAGCCGCTCTTCCTGGTTACTAGAATCTCGGTTCTAGGATCTACCCCTCCAATCCCCTACAATAACCGCAACAACTAATATGAGATGTTTTCATGGAACTACTTACTTACTACCCTTGGTTATTTCCTCTTTCCGCTGCTATTTTCGGGCTGTTGATTGGTAGTTTCTTAAATGTGGTGATTTACCGCTTGCCGGTTATGATGGAGCTGCAATGGAAAGCTGATTGTGTTGAATGCTTTCCTGAATTTGGCGCGAATGCTGATACGGCAACTCCGTTTAACCTCAGCGTGCCTCGTTCCCGTTGTCCGCACTGTCAGCATGCCATCACCATGTGGGAAAACATCCCGGTGATCAGCTGGCTCTTCCTTAAAGGTCGCTGCAGTGCCTGTCAGACCAAAATCAGTGCGCGCTATCCGGCAATTGAGCTATTAACGTCAATCATGACCGCGACTATTGCCATCATGCTGCCTCCTTCACCATGGGCTCTGGCCGTAATTTTCTTCAGCTTTGCGTTGATTGCTCTGACCTTTATTGATATCGACAAAATGTTACTGCCCGATCAAATCACCTTACCGCTGATGTGGGCCGGTATTGTTGTAGCCTTGCTTGGCTGGGGGCCGGTCTCGCTACAAGACGCCATCATCGGTGCGATGGCCGGCTACCTATCCCTGTGGAGCTTATACTGGTGTTTTAAGTTGCTAACCGGTAAGGAAGGTATGGGGTATGGCGATTTTAAGCTATTAGCAGCGCTTGGAGCCTGGTTAGGCTGGCAGTCTCTGCCTTTTGTGGTCCTTCTCTCTTCCTTGGTAGGTGCAATCTGTGGCATCATCTTGTTGCGTATGCAAAAATCAGGTTCACAAACACCTTTTTCTTTTGGCCCTTACCTTGCGATGGCTGGCTGGGTCGGCATTTTATGGGGTAACCAGATCATTGACTGGTACCTCGGTTCATATTTAGGACTGTCACTATGACTATGGTCGTTGGCTTAACCGGTGGTATTGGCAGTGGGAAATCCACTGTCGCGGAGTTATTTGCTAAATATGAAATAACCATTATTGATGCCGATGTCATAGCCAGGGAAGTCGTTAAGCCGGGAACTCCCGGACTAACCGCGATTGTCGATAAACTGGGTTCTGACATCTTACTGACAGATGGCACCCTTGACCGCAGCAAGCTCAGACAAGCCATTTTTAATGAGCAACCGCTGAAAGATTGGCTGAACAGCCTGTTACACCCTCTTATCCGGGATAAAATGCAGGATGAGATAAAAAAGGCAACCTCTCCCTATTGCTTGCTTGTGGTGCCGTTAATGGTTGAAAACAATCTGCAAGCTATGACTCATCGCCTGTTAGTGGTGGATGTGGATGAAGAGATACAGGTCGCCCGCACTCAGCAGCGCGACCAGGTTGATCCTGAGCATGTGAAAAAGATCCTGGCGGCGCAGGCCTCTCGTGAAAAAAGGAACGCCGCCGCAGACGACATCATTTGTAATAATGGTGACAGCACTGTACTTGAAAATAAAGTGGCGGAATTACATCAACAATATCTCAAAATGAGCCAGCTTCATCAGTAATTCCACTGACATTCAGTAACGATACATTCAGAGCCTTCTCAAGAGGTTCAATTCAAGGTGCACTCATGCAGACAAACCGTTTTGAACATCCGTTGAATGAAAGAGTGCGTATTTACTTACGCCTTGAGTCTTTGATCCGGCAGATGACCCATGCCAGCCAGCTGAGCGATCAATGGCAACATCAGGTTTTCTTTCGCGCACTGTTTGACTTACTGGAAATTCTTGATCAGGTTCAGCTTAAAATTGAGCTGGCTAAAGATCTTGAGAAACAAAGAGTTCGGTTAAAAAATTGGTTAAATGTCGAGGGTGTGGATCAGACAGCTCTTTTAGAGTTACTTGATAATATGGATATGGCGCACCACAAATTAATCGCAGCGACACGCCTGGGACAGGATTTACGTGATGACCGCTTTTTAAGTGGCATCAGACAACGCTTCTCCATTCCCGGCGGCAGTTGCTGCTTTGACCTTCCGGCACTGCATCACTGGCTGCATTTACCTTTAGCCCATAAGCAAAATGATATTGCTAACTGGCTTAAACAACTGGCAGAAATGACCTGTGCGCTCAACTTATGGCTCCGTTTTGCCCGTGAATCAGGACAACTCCAACCGCAAATTGCACGTGGTGGCTTTTTCCAGCATGATGCAGAAAATGCACATTTATTACGTCTGCATATTTGCCCTAGCTATGGGGTATACCCTATGATATCGGGACATCGTAGCCGTTTTGCCATACGTTTCCTGCCATTTGAGGAAGGCACGGCAATTGCGGATAATATTGAATTTCAACTAGCCATCTGCTGAGGTCATCTCGTGTCACAATCAAGTAATCCTATGATCGTTAAATGTCCCACCTGTAAAACCGACGTGGAGTGGAATGAAACAAGTCAGTTTCGACCTTTTTGCTCAAAGCGCTGTCAACTGATTGACCTCGGTGAATGGGCGGAAGAAGATAAAGCGATCCCAGGCGCGCCTGATACGTCTGATTCCGATGTCTGGTCGGAAGATATGGGGCATTAATTCCAGTTACGAGAGGCGAGATCCTAGTTCCTAGAGACTCGGATCTCGCTACTTCAGCGAAGCTGAACCAACTTTGCCAACACCGCATCATTCGCATCCGGGAACGCATAGCGCGTCAAATCAGTCAGCTTCACCCACTCCCCCGGCTGGCCTTCTTTACCATAGGCTTCACCATTAAAGGCTTTAACCAAGTAAAAGTCGAACTTGAGCGCCTTATCGGGAAAATCATGTTCCAAGGCAATAAAATGTTCTAGTTCCGTGGCATTAATACCCACTTCTTCAAACAATTCACGGACAACCGCTTGTTCCGCCGTTTCACCGGCTTCCACTTTTCCACCGGCAAACTCCCAGAAACCGCCCTGGTGTGCTTTTGCTGCACGCCGGGTAATAAAGACCTGATCATGATCAGGGTTGAGAATGATCCCGGCCGAGATCCAAATGCGCTTTTTATCCAAACTGATAACCTACTGACTGTGTCGAGTGGCGAGTATCGAGTATCGAGTATCGAGAAAAGCACTCTCGTTACGCGTATCTCTCATCTCGCTTATCTTTTTTCATAAACAAAAAGGCCGCTTGCGCGACCTTTTTACTCTATAAAACCGTGATTCGGCGGATCAATTAATTGATCTTACCGTGACATTGTTTGTATTTCTTGCCAGAACCACATGGACAAGGCTCGTTACGGCCCACTTTACGCTCATCACGCTGGAAAGTACCTGCAGCGGCTTGCTCATCACTGTTATCAGCGATTTGGCTATCGGCATTCTGATGTTGATACTGCTGACGGCGAGCCAGCTCTTCCGCTTGCTGGCGGCGCTCAGCTTCCATCCGATCAACTTCTTCCTGCTGTTGTACACGCACTTTGCTCAGGATTGCGATCACATCAGATTTAAGGCTTTCTAACATTTCCTCAAACAGTTCAAACGATTCGCGCTTGTACTCTTGTTTTGGATTCTTCTGGGCATAACCACGCAGGTGGATCCCCTGACGCAGGTGATCCATCGCAGCAAGGTGCTCTTTCCAAAGCATATCCAGATTTTGCAGCATGACCGTTTTTTCGAAGTTACGAAGCACTTCAGCGCCTACCACATCCTCTTTCTGCTGATAGATAGAAACGGCTTGCTCAACAATACGTTCACGCAGCGCTTCTTCGTAAAGCTTGTCTTCCGTATCCAGCCATTCCTGAATCGGCAGATCCAGATCGAAATCGGTTTTAAGACGATCTTCCAGCCCTTTCACATCCCACATTTCTTCCAGTGACTGTGGCGGAATATAGCTGTCAATCATCGCAAGCAGAACGTCTTCGCGATTTTGTCCGATCATGTCGCTGATATCATCAGCGTTCATCAGTTCATCACGTAATTCGTAAACGACCTTACGCTGATCGTTCGCCACATCATCGAATTCAAGTAATTGCTTACGGATATCGAAGTTACGGCCTTCAACCTTACGCTGAGCATTTTCAATTGCCTTAGTTACCCAAGGGTGCTCAATCGCTTCGCCTTCTTCCATACCCAGCTTTTTCATCATGTTAGAAACACGATCTGACGCAAAGATACGCATCAGACCATCTTCCATCGATAGATAGAAGCGTGAAGAACCGGCATCGCCCTGACGACCCGAACGGCCTCGTAACTGGTTATCGATACGGCGAGATTCATGACGCTCGGTACCGATAATATGCAAACCTCCCGAAGTCAGAACAGCAGCATGATATTCTTTCCACTTCGCTTTAATCTGTTCGATTTGGCCATCCGTTGGTGCTTCCAGCTTGGCAATTTCATTCTGCCAGCTACCACCTAACACGATATCCGTACCACGACCGGCCATATTGGTCGCAATGGTCACAGAACCAGTCTGACCCGCCTGAGCAACAATGTCGGCTTCTTTTTCGTGGAACTTAGCGTTCAGTACCTGGTGCTTAATACCTTGCTTTTTCAATGCATTAGACAGCAATTCGGATTTTTCAATCGAAACTGTGCCCACCAATACCGGTTGGCCTTTGACAACACGCTCTTTAATATCGTCGCAGATTGCCGTAAATTTCTCCGCCTCGGTCATGTAAACCAAATCACCCATATCATCACGGACCATGGGCTTATTCGTCGGCAGAACAACGGTTTCCAAGCCGTAGATAGACTGGAATTCAAATGCTTCTGTATCAGCAGTACCGGTCATACCAGACAGTTTGCTATACAGACGGAAATAGTTCTGGAAGGTAATGGATGCCAGCGTCTGGTTTTCATTCTGGATCTTCACGCCTTCTTTGGCTTCAACAGCCTGGTGAAGACCTTCAGACCAGCGACGGCCCGGCATAGTACGACCCGTGTGCTCATCGACAATGATCACTTCGTCATCTTTAACGATATAATCAACATCGCATTCAAACAGAACATGGGCACGCAGTGCAGCATTCACATGATGCAACAGGCTGATGTTAGTAGGAGAATACAAGGTATCATCCTCTGCCATCATTTCGTTCTGCTTCAGTAATTCTTCCACAAACTCCTGACCGTTTTCAGTCAGGTGAGTCTGTTTGGATTTCTCGTCAACAGTGTAGTGACCTTCGCCACGATACTCTTCGCTGTCTTCCTGATCTTGCCTAACCAGCAGGGGAATAAGCGTATTGATCTTGGTATAAAGTTCTGAACTATCTTCGGCAGGGCCGGAGATGATCAACGGAGTACGGGCTTCATCGATAAGGATGGAGTCGACTTCATCGACAACGGCAAAGAAGCGTTCACGCTGAACACGATCTTCCGGGCGGAACGCCATGTTATCGCGTAGGTAATCAAAACCAAATTCGTTATTGGTACCGTAAAGCACATCGGCGGCGTAAGCTTCTTTTTTCGCTTGCGGCGGCATATTGGGTACGTTGACACCAACGGTCATACCCAGGAATTCAAATAACGGACGGTTTGTTTCAGCATCACGCGAAGCCAGGTAGTCATTCACGGTAACAATGTGAACACCTTTACCTGTCAGCGCATTCAGATAGGCAGGCAAGGTTGCAGTTAATGTCTTACCTTCACCGGTACGCATCTCTGCAATCTGGCAATTGTCCAGTACCATGCCGCCAATCAACTGAACGTCGAAATGGCGCATGCCAAACACACGATTTGATGCTTCACGAACTGTTGCAAACGCTTCAGGAAGAAGCTGTTCCAGTGTTTCACCCTGATCTAAACGCTCACGAAATTCGGCTGTTTTTGCTTTCAGCTCTTCATCCTGAATGTTTTCAAATTGAGGTTCTAACTTGTTGATTTCATCAACAACTTTGCGCAAACGACGCAGGGTGCGGTCGTTACGGCTACCGATAACTTTAGTCAGTAGTTTTGATAACATGACGATGCCGTTTCTCTTTGTTATTTCAGCTCACAATACACGCTGAATTGCTTAATCTGAGGGTCATTGACGGGGATAGTGGTCATCCCTGTTCCGCCTGAATCCGTCACTTTGGGTGACAATGAGGCCAACACCTAAAACAATGGTTGTAAATGATATTGTGGCACTCCTTGTCACTTTCAAGGGGAATAAGAAAACAATACCATTGTTACGACATAATGTTGGCTGGAACGACCAATAATCAGCAGTCATTCCCATTGGTTAACAGATCATTTCGGCGCATGACATCCCATGGAGCTGGTATAATAAGCCATATTAACGATGCCGCCTATGGTAAAAGCAAGTGACTTGCTCTCCATATATGAAAAATTAGAACTTATACCAGTCTGGTTAACCAAACATTGATCCGGGAATGAGTATTATGAGAGATCATCGCCCCCAAACAACAGCCAGCCTGTTGGATGACAGCGGTTTGAGCAATATTCAGCAGCGTGCGATTGCGCTTAGCAAGCTCAATGATGCCGTGCGCCAACACTTAAATTGCGCCCAGCATTGCCGTGTTAGTAACTATCGCCAGGGGATCTTAATTATTGAAACCTCTTCTGCAGCCTGGTCTATGCGGCTCAACTATGAACGCAATACCTTAATCAGCCAGTTACGATCTAACCTACTGCCGAAGCTGGTTAATATTGAGATCAAAGTGAACCCGGAGCTCGCTGCGGTACAGAAGGCTAAAGAAGATAAAAAGCCGGATATTGTGCAAAAACCGATCAGCGCGGTTGCCGCTCAGCACTTATTAGCCGCAGCGGCCAACGCCCCCGATAAAGTGAAGGCGAAGCTTGAGCGGCTGGCGCAGTTAGCAGCAAAGAGATAAGTTCTAGGTTCTAGTGCCTTGACTCATTAATTATGATTGATTGAACAGATTAGTTTTTTATCGATGAAGCCAAACCGTCGTCATCCTCGAAATCGCTTAATGCTGATCTTTTTATTATCGATTGGATTTACAGTAGCGATTATCGGGGATCCACAGTCCACTGAACCTTCCGTGCATGATGGATCCCTGATAACACGCCAGGTAAGTTTTGAGAAAGCCTACAAGTTCAGTGTTTGGCGGTTTCTGGGATGACGGACTTTAACCGTTTCAATCATCTTCACTGTGTTTAGGTGCTAAGTTCTAAAGAATATAAAACAAAAAAGCCGGACTGAGTCCGGCTTTTTTTAAATTCTTAATTTGTGCTTAAGCTAGCACCATACCCGGTTGGGCAAACGTCACAGGAACGTCTTGCTCTTCCTGGAAGGTTGACCACTCATACGCTTCTTGATCAGCCAATACCGCACGCAATAATTGGTTATTCAGTGCATGGCCTGATTTGTATGCGCGCATTTCACCAATGATATTGTGGCCACACATGTACAGATCGCCAATGGCATCCAATACTTTGTGAGTCACGAGCTCATTGTCAAAACGCAAGCCTTCATCGTTTAGGATGCGGTAGTCATCCAGAACAATCGCGTTGTCAAAACTCCCGCCCAGACACAAGTTCTGAGACTGAAGATATTCAATGTCACGCATGAAGCCAAAGGTACGAGCACGGCTGATATCTTTTACGAATGACTTACTTGAAAAATCCAGCACCAAGCGCTGCTGATCTGAATCAATCGCAGGATGGTTAAAGTCGATAGCAAAGTCGAGACGGAAACCATTATAAGGAACCAGCTCCGCCCATTTGTCGCCATCTTCAATGCGAACAGGCTTTTTGATACGTAAGAAACGCTTAGGCGCGTTCAACGTTTCAATTCCCGCAGATTGAAGCAGATAGATAAACGGGCTTGCACTACCATCCATAATTGGGATTTCAGGTGCATCAACTTCGATAATAACATTATCGATGCCCATGCCGGCTAATGCTGCATTCAAGTGTTCAACGGTTGAGATACGCACGCCTTGTTCATTAACAAGCGCTGTACATAGCATGGTATCACGCACAGAATTTGCGTCTGCAGGAAAATCCACTGGTGGATTTAAATCTGTACGACGGTAAATCACACCCGTATTTGCGGCCGCTGGGCGCAAAATAAGCGTGACTTTACGCCCGGAGTGAAGACCCACTCCAATTGTTTGCACAATGCTTTTAAGCGTACGTTGTCTGATCATCTGCTTGTCTCAACTGTTTTTCTAGCCCGTCTTTTACAGACTAATAACCCGCCCATTCCTCTGTTGCATAACGACCCGTTATATAACGAAAATGGGCAGAAATCATACCATATATCAGGATATAACCCAAACCATTTACTTTTTAGCTATCCAGACCTTAACGATGGTCGCCCATTAACGCCATCGAAAGTGCTCATTTATCATTATAAACTCTGCACTCTCATCTTGCGCTTGAAAAACATCGCTGCGATCTGCACTGCCAAAAAACATTACTAACTAATCACTAAAAATCAGTCAGCTTGCTTGCGTAAAAATGCTGGAATATCAAGGTAATCATGCTCAGCTTGAGGTTTTGATTTTTGTGCTGTCGCCGTCGATGAAGACTGCTGAACACTGCTACTTTCTACTGCCGCAGATGGCTGAGAAAGCGGTGCAGCCTTTGGCTCTTCAACTGGTACAGCTGGTTTTTCCTGCTGTACTGCCTGAACTGGCTTCGCCGTCGTCACTAATGTGATATCCGGCTTAGATTCTTTACCGATGCCTGTCGCGACTACTGTTACACGTAGTTCATCACTCATATCAGGATCAAGTGACGTACCGATAACAACCGTTGCGTTGTCCGATGCAAAAGCTTTCACTGTGTTACCCACAGTTTCAAACTCGTCAAGACGCATATCCAGGCCAGCGGTAATGTTAACCAAGACGCCACGAGCACCAGCAAGATCGATGTCTTCCAATAGCGGGCTTGAAATCGCCATTTCTGCCGCTTCTTCAGCTCGATCATCACCGGTAGCGACACCGCTACCCATCATTGCGTGGCCCATTTCTGACATCACAGTACGCACGTCCGCAAAGTCGACGTTGATCATGCCAGGACGAGTGATCAGCTCTGCAATACCTTGTACAGCATTTTTCAAGACATCATTTGCTTTCGCAAATGCATCTAATAGAGTGATACCACGACCTAATACTTTCAGTAGCTTTTCATTCGGAATCGTAATCAGGGAATCGACGTGCTTAGAAAGCTCTTCAATGCCTTGTTCCGCGAAAGCCATGCGCTTCTTGCCTTCAAAGCTAAATGGCTTAGTCACAACGGCAACAGTCAGAATACCGAGTTCTTTTGCCACTTCAGCAATAATAGGCGCAGCACCCGTACCGGTGCCACCGCCCATACCGGCTGCGATGAATATCATGTCAGAACCGTCAAGCGCCGCTTTAATCGCCTCGCGATCTTCAAGCGCAGAATCACGACCCACTTGTGGGTTTGCACCCGCTCCCAGACCTTTGGTGATGTCACCACCAATCTGGATAACAGTGCTAACACTGGTTTTACGAAGTGCCTGAGCATCAGTATTTACACTGATGAACTGAACACCTTCAATCGACTCACGTACCATGTGATCGACAGCATTACCGCCGCCGCCGCCAACGCCAATGACCTTAATTACCGCTTCATCAGACATTTCCATCATCGGTTCAAACATTTGTTCTCTCCGTTCATCCTGTTCGCATCAGGGTTAAAATTCTTTTTTTAGCCAGCCACTGATTTTGGCGAATATTCCTGAAACCGATCGTTTTGGTTCCAGTTCACCTTCATCAAATGCCTGACTGTCCTTTCCGTAATGCAGTAAACCTACTGCTGTAGCAAAATGCGGCGCCTGAACATAATCAGTTAACCCACTTAGCTCCAAGGGCTGACCAATACGTACCTGATTGCGGAAAACCCGCTCAGCACACTCAATCAAACCTTCCATCTGCGCGGCACCGCCTGTTAAGACAATACCGGCAGCTAAATGATGTTTTACACCCGCATCTCGCAGTTGATCTTGTATTTCGACTAGCTTGTGATTAACCAGCCCCAATAATTCACTGTATCGAGGCTCTATCACTTCCGCTAAAGTCTGACTTTGTAAACTTCTTGATGGTCGACCTCCCACACTAGGGACATCAACCTTGGCATCTTTACTTACCAGCTCACTCAGCGCACAGCCGTATTTCACTTTGATCTTTTCCGCGTCGCCTGGCGGCGTACCAAATGCGTAAGCAATGTCACTGGTGACAACATTGCCGGCATACGGTATCACTTCAGCATGGCGTAACGCGCCACCAGACCAGACCGCGAGATCCATGGTGCCACCACCAATATCAACGACGCAAACACCCAGTTCACGTTCATCTGCCGTGAGCACAGCATGGCTGGCAGCCAGGCCAGAAAAAATAAGGTGATCGACTTTCAACCCACAACGCTCAACCGCTTTAACGATATTGCGCGCCATGTCGTTGTGACAAGTGATCAGATGAACACTGGCTTCCATGCGAACCCCCGATAAACCAACCGGGTTTTTTATGCCGTCCTGATAATCAATAGCAAATTCCTGAGGAATTACATGTAAAGTTCGGTGTTCATCGCTAATTTTTACCGATTTCGCCGTATGAATAACATTATCGACGTCATCTTGGGTTACCTCTTTGTCAGAAATCGGCACCATGCCTTTTTCTGTTTGGCAACGAATATGTTTGCCTGATAACGACAAATACACGGAAGAGATTTGGCAATCTGCCATCAGTTCCGCTTGATCAACCGCACGCTGAACCGATTTCACGACGGATTCAAGATCATTGACTCCGCCTTTATCCATTCCACGCGACGGGCTGCTGCCGACCCCAATGACATTTACATTGCCATCAGGAAGCACTTCTCCAACCAAAGCACATACTTTGGAGGTGCCGATATCAAGACCAACTATGAGTTTTTTATCTGCCGCCTTAGTCATTAGCGCACGCTCTTATTCTTGTTCAGGAACAATTTTCCAACCCACAGCTGCGCCAGTATCATAACGCAAGTCTACGTACTCTATCGCCTTGCCCTGCTGTTCTAACTCAGGATAAAGCCATATAAAGCGCTCCAGGCGCTCCATCCGGGCCTCTCGACCCAGCTCAAGCCGAATTCCATTGGTCAGCCATATTCGCCAGGATCGTCGCTCGTTTAATGCAAGCGTATCAATTTCAAAGCCCGCAAGCTGTAATCTTGGTTGCATTTCACGCAACGCAGCAAGCACTTCCTGACTATTATTATCAGGTCCTGTCAGATGAGCCAACCCTAAATCGGCCACCTGCTGTGCTTGCGCGGCAAAAACCATACCTTGCTGATTAACCAGATGCTCGTCATTCCAGACCGCAGCAGGTTGATGCTCAACAAGAAACACTTTTACTGTTTCTGGCCATTGTTTACGTACTGATGCACGTGATACCCAAGGTAATGACTCTAATATTCCTTGTATATCATCGACATCCTGAGTCATGAAACTGCCCAGATGATCAAGCTGCAAAATCGCCTGGCGTACATCTTCGGTTGTCAGGTAATCCAGTTCGCCTTGAATGACCAGTTGAGAAAGAGGCAAACGATTTACGTCTGTCATCCAGTTCATCGTGGCACTGATCAACCATGCTGTAAAACCAATGACAAAAAGAAAAAACGCCAATCCCCCCCAGTGTCTGCTAACAACTGAAGGTGAAAGATAGCTTATTCTTTTTACGACTGCTTCAGCCATATTTTGTCTGCTTACCCTTACCTAACTAGCCAATATTGCCAATCCGTAAGTCATGGAGCTACCCAGGTATTACTAAGCAAAGTTGAGCGATTATACCGACCAACTCGTTGCTCTCCAACTATTGTTGACGTTTTCGTTGCATAACCTGATGCTAATTCCATATTGGCGGTGATAAAACCCACAAAAACAATGCCAAAGCGCACAAATAATAATGCTGGCATTTTCACCGCCACACGCTTATGAGAGGCTATTCGCCTCTCATTTCGGTAATATCCAGCTTCATTTCCGCTAATTGACGCGCAATTTTGCCCACATCGCCGGCACCCTGGGTCAACACTAAATCATCATTTTGAATAATATTGGCCAGTGCCGCGGGTAATGCATCACATGTCGGAACAAAAATCGGATCAATTCTGCCTCGCCCCCGAATCGTTCTGCACAGTGCACGTCCATCGGCCCCGGCAATCGGTGTTTCACCGGCCGAATACACATCCAGCATCAGCAACACATCGACCTGTTCCAGTACATTGGCAAAATCATCATACAGATCACGAGTCCGGCTGTATCGATGCGGCTGGAACACCATCACCAGGCGTTTATCTTGCCAGCCAGCGCGGGCTGCCTGAATCGTCACATCCACTTCACTTGGATGGTGGCCGTAGTCATCGACCAGCATAACGGTGCCATTGCCCGTTTCAAAATCGCCTAAATGGTCAAAACGACGTCCTGTCCCTTGAAACTCTGCCAGTGCGTGAATAATGGCATCATCATTGACACCTTCTTCTGTTGCCACGGCCACCGCAGCTGTCGCATTTAGCGCATTGTGCTTACCCGGAACATTCAATTTTACGGTAAGTCTAGGTTTGCCTTTGCGTAAAATTGAAAAATAGCCCTGTTGGCCTTGCTGATTATAATCAACAAGACGCAAATCGGCATCCTCAGAAAAACCGTACGTTATTATTTGACGTCCAATTTTGGGTAACAGCTCACGAACAACAGGATCATCGATACACATCACCGCCAAACCATAAAATGGCAGATTATGAAGGAAATCGATAAATGTCTGCTTTAATACTTCAAAATCACCACCATAGGTATCCATATGGTCAGCTTCAATATTGGTGACGATCGATACCATCGGCTGCAGATGCAAGAATGACGCATCACTTTCATCCGCTTCTGCAATCAGGTAACGACTACAGCCTAAACGGGCATTGGTACCCGCGCTTTTTACCAAACCGCCATTGACAAAGGTCGGATCGAGACCAGCTTCAGAATAGATTTGTGTCAGCAAAGCGGTGGTGGTGGTTTTACCATGGGTTCCGGCAACTGCAATTCCATGACGATAGCGCATCAGCTCTGCCAGCATCTCTGCCCGGCGTACCACAGGAATACGTTGTTCTCTTGCTGCAACCAGTTCAGGGTTATCCTGCGCTATCGCGGTCGAGACCACTACCACACTGGCACCGGTGACATTTTCAGCCGCATGGCCAAAAAAGATTTCCGCGCCTTTGCTCGTCAGGCTATTGGTCACAGCGTTCGGGGCAAGATCTGATCCGCTAATACGGTAACCTTCATTCACTAATACTTCTGCGATGCCGCTCATTCCGGCACCACCAATTCCAACAAAGTGAATACGCTCAACGCGGCGCATCTCTGGCACCATGGTTCTGATTTTTGCTAATTGCTGGTTATCCAGTTTACTCATCACTCTGTTCTCATCTTATTTTGTTGCTAGCGATTTGATCACGTTCGCTACCCGAACGTCAGCATCAACTATCGCTGCATCCCGTGCAGCACTTGCCATTTTCTCAAGTGTGCGACGATCTAAATGGTTTAATTCTTCAGCTAAGCCTGCCGCAGTTAAATCCATCTGCTCAATCATTTTAGCGGCACCACCCTGTACCAGATGATCGGCATTTAATGCCTGCTGGCGATCTTTATGCATGAAAGGAACGAAAATCGCCCCCACCCCGGCTGCCGACAACTCTGAAACCGTTAACGCACCGGAACGGCACACCACGATATCTGCCCAGGCATACGCCGCCGCTATATCATCAATAAATTCGGTGACTTTATGAGGCCTATCGGTTTGAGCGGCATAAGCTTGCTCGGTTTCAGCCTGGCTTCCTTTACCCGCCTGATGCCAGATAGTCACTTTATCGCCTAACAAACCCGCGACTTCAGGTAGTGTCTGGTTCAGAATACGTGCCCCTTGGCTTCCGCCCATAACAAGAATACGTACCGGGCCCTGGCGATCGGCAAAACGTTCCTGAGGGCTTGCGAGTGCTGTCACATCCTGACGAACAGGATTACCAACAACCTCTTTATTGGCAAAAGCACCAGGAAATGCCTGTAAAACCTGGGCGGCGAGTCGAGATAACCATTGATTGGTTAAACCCGCCACCGCATTCTGTTCGTGTAACACAATGGGGACACCCGAGAGCCAGGCAGCAACGCCACCGGGACCGCTGACATAACCGCCCATGCCAAGTACCACATCCGGTTGCCAGGCTTTAATGTATTTTCTTGCTTGCAGGATCGCACCGACAATTTTAACAGGCGCGGCCAACAAACCCATGATGCCCTGACCACGTAAGCCTTTCACTTTAATGAAGTCGATTTCAATGCCATGCTTTGGCACCAAATCTGCTTCCATACGATCCGCAGTACCTAGCCAGCGAATTTCCCAGCCTTCTTGCTGTAATTTTTTTGCAACAGCCAATCCCGGAAAAACATGACCGCCAGTACCACCAGCCATCACTAATAAACGTTTATTGTTGTTCATTGTTGGTATTTTTATCATCCAATTGTTCTGAATCTACAGGTCCGTATTTCGCTGCCAGCCGCTGTTCATGGTCGATTCGCAGCAAAATAGCGACCGCTGCTGACATAATAAACAAACTTGAACCACCATAACTGATCAAGGGTAGTGTCAGGCCTTTGGTCGGCACCATGCCGACTGCTGCGCCGACATTGACCAGAGTCTGAAATGCGAACCAGAAACCAAACCCAAATGCCAGAAAACCACCAAACAGCTGTTCTGACTGTAAGCATTTACGGCCAATAAAGAGCGCTTTAAATACCAGGGCGAAAATCAGTATCAGCACAACCGTGACCCCGATCAGCCCCAGCTCTTCGGCCAGCACCGCAAACACAAAGTCAGTATGCGCCTCTGGCAGGTACTCCAGCTTTTGAATCGAGTTACCCAGCCCCTGTCCCAACCACTCGCCACGGCCAAAGGCCATTAATGACTGAGTCAGCTGGTAACCACTGCCGAACGGGTCTTCCCACGGATCCAAAAAAGATGTGACACGACGCATCCGGTAGGGCTCGAACACAATCAAAACGCCAATACCAAATAACGCGGTCGCAATCATTGCCAGAAATTGCCATAACTTGGCTCCGGCAATAAACAACATGCCTACGGTTGTGACAAACATCACGACGAAGGAGCCTAAATCCGGTTGCTGCAGCAACAGCACAGCCAGAATACCTAAAACGACCAGCGGCTTGATAAAGCCAAAAAAACTCTCTCGTACCTGGCTGTATTGACGAACCAGATAACCGGCTAGAAATATAAACAGCGATAACTTCGCAACTTCCGCTGGCTGCAGGTTAAAAATCCCTAGCGGGATCCAGCGAGATGCCCCATTCACTGAACGGCCAATCAGCAATACCAAGACCAGCAAGAATATGGACGTCAGCAACATCGGCACACTAAGCTGACGCCAGCGTTCCAGCGGCACCTGGACGATAAAAGCGGCTATCACCAGTGAACAAACCAGAAAGAAACCATGACGCAAGGCAAAATAAAAAGGTATATCGGTCAGACGGGTAGCCACTGGCACGGAAGCTGAGGTTACTATCACCAGACCCGTCACCATCAAGGCCAGGGCTATCCACACCAGCTGACGGTCATACATGCAAGGCGCTGCCGGTTTGGTTAACCAGTCACTGGCCGATAACATGCCATTTCTGGCTTGTTTTAGCATGCAGTTGCTCCGGCTACGTTATGCTGCAGCACTTTCGCCTGTTCGATAAATGCATCCCCCCGCGCCATAAAGTTAGGGAACTGATCAAAACTGGCACATGCTGGCGACAACAAAATCATGTCTCCCGCCCGTGCCGCCTGTGCGGCCATGTCCATCGCTTGTGCCATCGTCTCGACACAAACCGGCGCTTCAACCAAAGACGCAAAAATATGGCCATCACGGCCAAAACAGTACAGCTGTACATTTAAGTCCGCCAGAACAGGCTTTAGTTCAGAAAAATCAGCCCCTTTTCCGTCACCACCGACTAACAGATGCAGCCGACCCGATAAATTCAGCCCTTTCAGCGCCGCCAGCGTACTGGCCAGATTGGTTGCCTTAGAGTCATTGACCCATTGTACCCCATGCTCAGTAACCACTAACTGGCAACGGTGTGTCAGGCCGGTATAGCGTTTTAAAGCCCGGCAAGCCGCCTGACGATCAATATTAACCGCGTCAGCCAGTGCAAGGGCTGCCAGGCTGTTGGCAACATTATGACGGCCGACTAGCGCAATATCGCGGGTTTTCATCTGAGATTGACCCGCGACCGCTAAATATTCTTCACCCTGCTCCAGTTTCAGACCATATTCTTCTGCATCAAAACCAAAACTGGTCATCGCATGGGCAAAATCGTGTGGACAGGTCGCCAGATCATCACGGTTATAAATAGCCAAATCCGTATGGTTAAAGATCCGCATCTTCGCCTGGCTGTAATCATCCAGCCCCAGGTAGCGATCCATGTGATCTTCTGACAGATTTAGATACACCGCGGCTTTGAGTTGCAGCGATGAGGTCGTCTCCAGCTGAAAACTGGACAACTCTAAGACATACAAGTCATGATCTTGCGCCAGCATATCCAGTGCCGCAAAACCGATATTGCCCCCCACACCGACGTTAATACCGGCTTCTTTTGCCATCTCGCCGACCAGGCTGGTGACGGTACTCTTACCATTTGATCCGGTGATCGCGACAACAGGCTTGGTGACGGCGCGAGCAAATAACTCGATATCGCCGACGATCTCAATGTCCGCTTCAGCGGCTGCCTGCAACTCTGGGGTCGCCAGGGCAATGCCCGGACTGGCAACAATCAGATCGGCCTCTAAAAGCCAATCCATGTTCCACTGCCCGGCGCATAACTCCACACTTGTTGGCAGCTTATCTTGCCCAGGCGGTGTGGTACGGGTATCAATCACTTTTATATCGCGTTCGCCAGATTGACGTAGCAGATGATTAACCACCGACAGGCCGGTCATTCCCAACCCGATGACGACTACCTTCTTCACACCGTCTAAGCCATTCATTTATCGTACCTTTAGCGTTGCCAGGGCAATCAATACCAACATTAATGTGATGATCCAGAAACGAACGATAACACGAGGTTCCGGCCAGCCTTTCAGCTCATAGTGGTGATGGATCGGCGCCATACGGAAGATGCGCTGACCACGTAATTTGTAAGAGCCCACCTGCAGGATCACCGACACGGTTTCCATCACGAATACCCCGCCCATGATAACCAGCAGCAACTCCTGGCGTACCAGTACCGCAATCGTACCCAGGGCGCCACCCAGCGCCAGGGAACCGACATCGCCCATAAACACCTGAGCCGGATAGGTGTTAAACCAGAGGAAACCGAGCCCGGCCCCGACAATAGCGGTACACACGATCACCAGCTCACTGGCATCCTTCAGGTAAGGAATATGCAGGTAGTTAGCAAAGTTCACGTTACCGGTCGCCCAGGCAATAAATGCCATGCCCGCAGCGACCATTACCGTCGGCATGATCGCCAGGCCGTCAAGGCCATCGGTCAGGTTCACCGCATTGCTGGTACCCACGATCACCAAATAGGTGAATACAATATAAAACAGGCCAAGCTGAGGCATCACGTCTTTAAAGAACGGGACAACCAGTTGCGTTGCGGCGGTATCTTTACCGTATGCATACAGGGCAAAAGCGACCACAAAAGCAATTACGGACTGCCAGAAGAACTTCCAGCGAGCAACCAGACCATCGGTGTTCTTGCGCACCACTTTACGGTAATCATCGACAAAGCCAACCGCACCATAACCCAGCATGACGGTTAATACCGCCCAGACATACGGATTGGATAAGTCAGACCATAATAAAATAGTGATCGTGATCGCCGCCAGGATCATGATACCGCCCATGGTTGGCGTACCACGCTTGCTGAAATGAGATTCAGGGCCGTCATTACGTACTACCTGGCCAATTTGCAGCATTTGCAAACGGGCGATAAGACGAGGTCCCATCCACAGGGAGAGGATCAGTGCCGTCAGGACACTGACGATTGCGCGAAACGTCAAATATTCAAACAGGCGAAAAAAAGGAAAAGAGGACTCTAATAAGTCGGCTAACCAGTAAATCATTGTGTGTTTTCCTGCAATGCGGCGATAACTTCTTCCATTCGGGAACTACGTGCTCCTTTTACCAGCACGGTTACCTCTTGGTGCTGTGGATTAAGCTGCTCTGTCAGCAATTGGATCAGTGCTGACTTGTCTTCAAAATGTTGTCCCTGGTTCATCTGGCTGACGACAGAACTGGCACGACCATAAGTCAGCACCTGATCCAACGTTCTTTGCGTTGCATACTCAGCGATCTCTCGGTGCAGTTTGTCACTGTCTTCACCCAGTTCAGCCATGTCGCCTAAAATGAACCAGCGTTGTCCCTTAAACGATGCCAGGAGATCAATCGCTGCTTTAACCGAAGCGACACTCGCGTTATAGGTATCATCAATCAGGCGTAACCCGTCACGTGGCTGGCTGACTTCAACCCGCCCTTTTACATTTGCTACCCGCTCCAGACCCGCTTTAACTTGTGCCAGGGTTGCCCCCGTTGCCATTGTTAATGCAGCAGCAGCCAGGGCATTTGCCACATTGTGAGTGCCCGCTAACGTTAATGTGATCTCAGTTTCGCCTTCAGGGGTGCGCATTGTAAAACAAGCGAGCCCTTCAGAGTTAATAAATATGTCAGTTGCTGAGAGATCGGCACCAGATTGAGTGGTCGAGAAGGTTAAAATCTGATGTTCAGCCAATAATGGCTGCCACATTGCCAGTTCGTTAGAATCCAGATTGATAATAGCCGTTCCTTGCGACGCTTGAGGCAACGGCGTTAAACCTTCAAAGATTTCACCTTTGGCTTTGGCGACTCCCGCCAAGGAGCCAAACCCTTCAAGGTGTGCTTCCGCCAGGTTATTGATCAAGGCGACCTGAGGCTTCACCAGATTAGCGGTGTAAGCAATTTCATGCTGATGATTGGCACCCAGCTCAATCACCGCATATTCATGTTCCGGGGTCAGCCGCAATAAGGTAAGCGGTACACCGATGTCATTATTAAAGTTACCCGCCGTGGCCAGTACTTTGCCTTTCTGGCTTAAAATCGCTGCCGCCATCTCTTTCACTGTGGTTTTTCCACAGCTACCGGTCAGCGCCAAGGTCTTAAGACCGTGCTCTTGCTGCATGGTCTGTTTCAGCCAGGTTCCTAGCTGACCCAGCGCAATACGGGTATCTTTAACGACCAGCTGCGGTAAGCCAACAGGTAAGTGACGACTTACTAATAGTGCCGCTGCACCATTATTCATTGCACTCTGACAAAAATCATGGGCATCAAAACGTTCGCCTTTCAGGGCGATAAATAACGTCTCAGCCGTAATGTTCCGGGTATCCGTTGATACCTCGGCGATTCTGGTATCGCAACCAATCAGTTCAGCATCCAGAATGTCAGCCAGTTGTGTTAGCTGAACGTCGATCATGCGTTTTCCCCATTCGTTTTTCCTGAAGCGTCGCTTTCCATAAGCAGGGCTTGTACCGTTTCACGGTCAGAATAATAGATAGTGCGATCGGCCAGAATTTGATAATCCTCATGGCCTTTTCCTGCAAGTAATACAATATCAGCGGCATCGGCTTGTTCCAGCGCCCGCAGACACGCCGCTTTGCGATCATGGATCACCGTGGCCATTTCCGGCAGTCGCAATCCCCGAAGCATATCAGCCATGATGATTGCCGGATCTTCACTGCGCGGGTTGTCATCGGTCAGAATAATATGATCGGCCAAACGTTCAGCCACTTGCGCCATCATCGGACGCTTACCGCTGTCACGATCGCCACCACAACCGAAAATGCACCACAATTTACCGCGACAATGTACCCGTAAAGCCTCCAGGGCTTTTTCTAGCGCATCAGGGGTGTGAGCATAATCAACAACAACCATTGATTTGTCAGGTCTTTGAAAAACTTCCATCCGCCCAATTACGGCTTGTAACTTTGGTGCTGTTGCGGTTAGCCGGCCTAAGGGGTGGCCTAATGCTAATAACGTGGCAAGGGCCAGCAATAGATTGGTGACATTAAACGATCCGACTAGCGGGGCGGTAAAGTGTCCTTGTCCCCAGCGGGAGTCAAACGTAATACTCACCCCCTGAGTACTATACGCGACATCGGTAAGCCATAACGCCGGCCCTTGGTGCCCGGCGATCGACGCTTTATCAGTTGCAACAGCAACGGCATTCGGCAGCTCTGACAGCCAGGCTCTGCCCGTTTCATCATCAGCATTAATCACCGGGATGCCTGCGTTATGCTCCGTAAACAGGGTTTTCTTGGCGTCGGCATAATTGGCCATATCACCATGATAATCGAGATGATCACGACTCAGATTGGTAAAAATACTGGCGCAAAAATTCAGATCCTTGACTCGCCCCTGGACCAAACCATGAGAAGAGATCTCCATGGCCGCTAAATTCGCGCCATGAGCAACCAGATCGGCCAGTACCTGCTGAATTTCAATGGCACTGCCTGTGGTATTGGCCGCAGGTTTCAATTGGTTCAGTAAACCATTGCCGGTTGTCCCCATCACACCAGATCTGTAACCAAGCAAATCGGCCCACTGGGCCAGCAGCTGGCTGATGGTGGTTTTACCATTGGTTCCGGTCACGGCAATCAGCTTTAACTGGCTGTCAGGCTGGCCATAAAAACGACCGGCAAGAGCGGAAAGCTGTGAGCTGAGATTGGTAACGTAAATAATGAAGGCACCCGCTTGCTCGACGATATCACCATGCTCAGCGATGCCATCGGCTTCTGCCAGTATGACACTCGCCCCCGCATCTATTGCCGCAGGGATAAAGCGACGGCCATCAACCGCGTGACCGTTTATCGCCACAAATAAACCACCGGCCTTCACCTCTCGGCTATCTAAGGTCAGGCTATTGACCTCAAGTTCAGCCAGAGGCCGGGGTAAAGACAAATTGGAAAGCCGTAATTTGGAAAGCCATAATTTTGAAAATAATGGAGACAAAAACGCTCCTATCTTATGGTTCTGACTAGGTGTCGCCATGCGTATTGCCCTTGTTATGAACGATATTTAACTGCTCTCCCGTACCGGCATCCGGCGGGACATTTAAGATCTGGAGGGCACTGCCCATGACTTCGGCGAAGATCGGCGCGGCGATAGCCCCGCCGTAATACTGATCACCCTGCGGCTCATTCACTACCACCACCATCGCCAGACGAGGATTACTGATAGGGGCAAGACCGGCGGTCATCGCCACATATTCATCGCTATAACCGCCAGCAGCGGCCTTTTTCGCAGTACCCGTTTTCGCACCGACACGGTAACCCGGTACCGCCGCACGCTTGGCACTTCCTCCGGGATGGGTCACGGTTTCCAGCATATTGAGCAGTTTACGGCTGTTTTCAGACGAAACCACCTGACGGCCCGGCACCACATCTTCTGTTTTCAAAATCGAGAGCGGGCGGTTTACCCCCAGCGCACCCAGCGTGGCATAGGCCCGAACCAGCTGGATAGGCGTGACGGAAATCCCGTAGCCAAACGCCAGTGTCGCACGCTCAAAATCAGACCAGCGACGTCGATCGGGGAAAAATCCCATCGCCTCGCCAATTAAGTTAATACCAGACTCATCACCTAAACCGACACTGCTGTACATCCCCAGCAATGCATCAACCGGCATCGCCAGTGACAGCTTACTCACACCGATATTACTGGATTTTTGCAAAATCTTAGCCAAGTTAACCTTACCGACTTTAGAGACATCCCGTACCCGGCTACCTCCGATTTGGAAAATGCCATTACCGGTATTGATAATGGTATTTTCATCAGCCGTGCCGTTTTCCATCGCCGCCAACACCACAAACGGTTTAATGGTCGAACCCGGCTCCATGGCATCTGTAATGGCGCGATTACGCATCCGGTAACTTTGTAACTGACTGCGGTTATTGGGATTGTAAGATGGCGCGTTCACCATCGCCAGGATCTCACCGGTTCGAACATCAACCATCACCACTGACGCTGAAGCCGCCCGGTAATCCACAACAGCTTGCTTCACCGCGCGATACGCGACAGCCTGTAAACGCTGGTCAATACTCAGAACCAGCGGTTTACCCGGCTCACGCTTTTGCAGTGAAATATTCTCGACCACACGGCCATAGCGATCTTTACGCACGGTGCGTCGTCCCGGCTCACCAGTCAGCCAGCCATCGTAGGTACGCTCGACGCCTTCCAAGCCATGGCTATCGATACCGGTTACCCCGATAATATGCGCACTGACTTCGCCTGCGGGATAAAAGCGGCGGGATTCATCTTTTAGACCAATACCGGGAAGCTTTAACTTACTGACATAGGCAGCCATTGCCGGACTGACCTGACGTTGCAGGTAGATAAAGCGGCGCTTTTTATTTTTACCAAGGCGGGTAAGCAGTTGCTGGCGGTCTACCCCCAGCACATCCGCTAAGGCGTGCCAGCGCTGAACTTCTTGAATACCGCCGGTTTTGTATATTTGGACCGGATCTGCCCAAATAGCCTGAACCGGTACGCTGACGGCAAGTTGCTCTTCATTGCGATCAGAAATCATACCCCGGGCAGAAGGCATTGCTTTCACGCGTAACGAACGCAGATCCCCCTCCTGAATTAACCTGCCCGGTTCCAGCACCTGGATATAGGCTGCACGGCCAACCAGAGCGAGCAAGGCGAGAGCAACAAACCCGCATATAACACCAAAGCGCCACGGGATAAATACCGGTGGCGCTTCATGGCGACGTTGATTTTTGGTTTCTGGACGCTTAAAAAATTTCATAAACATGATTACTGCACAACGATTTCGCTGCTTGCAGAAGGTCGCTTCATCTCCAGCTCAGTTTCTGCCAACCGTTCCACACGGCTATGCTCCGCTAATGAATTCTCTTCTAAAATTTGGTTTCGCCATTCAATATCAAGCTGGTCACGCTCGATTAGCAGCAGCTCTTGCTGCGCGATCAGCTGACGGGACTGGTGCGTGATATACACCACAGCCAGAGCAGAAATCAGAATAGAAATCGATAAAATCGCCGGTACACGCCCGACCGACACGATATCACGTGCGATCAGGCGAGCGAGATTTGAAGACAATTCTGGCTCTTGAGTCATAAACGCTCAGCAAGACGTAAGACGGAACTACGTGCGCGCTTATTATCACCTAATTCATTTTTAGATGGCTTAATTGCTTTGCTAGCAAGCTTAAGACTGGCAGAGCCTAACGCTTTAATTTGATCTTCCGTTAACGGTAAACCTGCAGGTACGTCTGGCCCCTTGCTATTTTTACGCATGAAACGTTTTACCATGCGATCTTCTAGCGAGTGGAAACTGATCACCGATAAACGACCTTGTGGTGCCAGCACTTTCATCGCACCATTTAGTGCAAATTCAATCTCTTCCAGTTCACTATTAATATAAATACGGATCGCCTGGAAGCTACGGGTTGCCGGGTGTTTATGCTTATCTCTAAACGGTGATACTTCTGCAATCAGTGATGCCAAATGCTTGGTACGTGTCAGCGGTTCTTTTTCTGGATTTTCTCGATGCTCAACAATGCCACGCGCAATACGTTTAGCAAAACGTTCTTCACCAAACTCTTTAAGCACCCAGGCAATATCATCAGCTTCTGCCTCTGCCAGCCACTCAGCCGCAGAGATACCAGACGTTGGATCCATACGCATGTCTAACGGGCCATCACGCATGAAGCTAAAACCACGTTCGGCATCATCAAGTTGTGGAGAAGAGACCCCTAAATCCAACAAGACACCATCGACACGACCAATTAAGTCACGTTCTTCCATGTATTTAGCCATTCCGGAAAAAGGACCATGGATGATAGTAAAACGAGGATCATCGATTTTCTGAGCTTCAGCAATCGCTTGTGGATCACGGTCAATACCATACAACCGGCCATTTTCACCTAATTTAGATAGGATCAAACGGCTGTGGCCACCGCGGCCAAAGGTACCATCAATATAGATTCCATCAGGCTTAATCGCTAAGCCATCAACAGATTCATGGAGTAAAACGGAGACGTGCTCAAATTGTTCAGACATAAAATTAGGTTCAGCTAAAGTGAAAGCTCACTAAGGCACTCAGACAGTTCTGTCGTGACTTAGCCTGGAGTTGTATATCGAGTTCAACGTGTTGTTGACGCAATAACGATGATTACGGGCTGTTGTACCACAATTTCCCGCAAAACCCGTCACAAAGTGTACGTATGAGACAAAAAAGTTGTCAAGCGAGAGGTGGGGATTTAGCGCCAGAGATCCCTCACCAGATCAAGTTTTCGAGTGGAATATCGATATTATACCAATCGGGAAAAGTATTAGGTCGTATAAACGACAAAAGGCGATGTTAACTTCTCAAGAGAAATCAACATCACCTTTTATTCTAAAAGAGGGGAGTTGGCCGATAAGCCGGGTTTTGTCCCGCTTGCGCGGTGGTAATCATTCCTCTAGGCCTGCAATCGCTCACAGGCTCAAGCAACCTACCCGTCCCCAACGCGGGCCACGCCATTAGGGACCTATTTGGTCTTGCTCCGGGTGGAGTTTACCGTGCCACGAACTATTACTAGCCGCGCGGTGCGCTCTTACCGCACCCTTTCACCCTTACCTGTTCTCGCAAGCGAGTCATCGGCGGTTTGCTCTCTGCTGCACTGGTCGTAGGCTTGCGCCTCCCAGACGTTATCTGGCACCCTGCCCTTTGGAGCCCGGACTTTCCTCCCCTTCGTCAGTCTCCCTAAGGACACCAACGAAGCAGCGATTACCTGGCCAACTCCGGCGACGGATAATATAAGAGTCAGAGGCAGGTTACCAGCAAAAAATCCAACAACAACGCCAAACGCTCAAAAAGAGAGCAAAAAAAGTCAAATTAGAGTGTCTAGTGGCGAGATTTGAGGATGGTCCTAGTCTAAATTCTCCAGCCCCCACTTATACAGGGCATTTTTTTTCGCACCATGGATTTCAGCGGCCAGGGCTGCCGCTTTCTTCAGTGGCAGCTCTTTCGCCAATAAACCAACAGTACGCAATGCGTCTGCCGACAGTTCATCTTTCTGAACCCGGTGACCCGTCACCAGCACCACCATTTCTCCACGAGTACGATTACGGTCTTCTTTCAGCCACTCAATCAGCTCACCCAACGGGGCACCATGAATGGTTTCAAACGTTTTCGTCAGCTCGCGTGCCAGTACAACCTGGCGATCTGGGCCTAACACCGCTAACATGTCAGCCAGAGAGTCTGTAATACGATGTGGAGATTCATAAAAAATCAACGTACGCTCGTCAGCGGCCAGTGCCTGAAAACAATCTCGACGCCCTTTAGTTTTTGGCGGCAAAAAGCCTTCAAAACTAAATCGGTTAGAAGGCAAGCCTGCAGCACTTAACGCGGTGATAACTGCGCATGCTCCAGGTAATGGCACAACTTTGACACCCGCTTGACGACAACGATTGACTAAGTGGTATCCTGGATCACTAATCAGGGGAGTACCGGCATCCGACACAAGTGCAATGCTGGTACCAGCCTGAAGCTTCTCAATCAAAAAGTCAGCTTTCTGCTGCTCGTTATGATCGTGAAGCGCAAAGGTGCGGGTAGAGATAGAGAAATGTGACAGCAAACGCGATGTATGGCGTGTGTCTTCAGCAGCAATTAAATCTACATTTGCTAAAACATCCAATGCACGCTGCGTGATGTCCGCTAAATTACCGATTGGTGTAGGTACGATGTACAAAGTTGCGACATCTACCGTGCATGAATTGGTCTCACTCATTTGTCTAAGATCTCATCTGCAATTAATATAGAGAGTAATTTTCACAGTTGAATGAATTCAATGCTCAATTTTACCCATAAGCGTAAAAGTGTATCACGACTGTTGGCGCCTGTAGCCCTTGCTGTGATTTTGGCGGGTTGTAGCTCGTCGGATCAACAGCAGGCCGTGGCCACTGATATTACCGCCGCCGCGACTGACAGCGCCGCGAATTATCTGATTAAAGCCGAATCCAGTGAAGGTTTAGAAAGCATTAACTGGCATATTCTGGCACTGAAAGCCTTCATCAAAGAAGGCCGCTGGCCACAAGCGGAGCAGCAGGCAGAACGCCTTGCCCGTATGTCACTCAGCCAGGTACAAATGGCTGAATGGCAACTGGCCCGTGCGACGCTTCGCTACCAGCAAGGTCAGCCACAACAGGCGCTGGATACCCTTAATTTCCAGCCATGGTGGCAGCTGGCCGACAACCAGTATCAGCGTTTCCATATGCTAAGAGCTGAACTTTTCTCCCAGCTCGATCAGGAGTTCAAAGCGGCTCGTGAACGTACCGCGCTGGATCAGTACCTGGCATCAGAGCAAAAACACGCTAACTGGCAAAACCTGTGGCGTGATTTATCACGCTATAACAATAATCAGCTGCAGTCTCTTCGCCTTAACGAGGATGAAACCGTACTGCGTGGCTGGGTTCAGTTGAGCATTCTGAAAAACACATATTCACCGCGCCCGGTACGGCTGAAAAGTGCGGTGGATGAGTGGTTAGGCAGCAACCCTTACCACCCGGCTAACCAGTATTTGCCCGCTGAACTGCAAGCCATTATGGCGCTGGAAATCGCCTTACTGGATAATGTTGCCTTGCTATTGCCGCTAAGCGGACGTTTTGAATCACAGGGTAAAGCCGTACGGGATGGTTTTGTCAATGCCATGCTTGATGACACAGGCCGCGATGCTGACACCGAACTGACGATTTACGATACGGAAGCAGAACCGATAAATGCCATTATGGGCAAGCTGCAGCAAGATGGCGTACAATTTGTTATCGGCCCTTTGCGTAAAGATAAAGTCATTGAATTCCAGCAAGATAACACTGAACAGATCACTATGCTGGCACTGAACCGACCGGAACAACTGGATCTCAGTCAGACCAATGCCTGTTATTTCTCACTGTCACCAGAGCAGGAAGCCGAGCAAGCTGCCCAGCACCTGTTTACTAAAGGTCATCGTTACCCATTAGTACTGGCACCCAATAACAAATTTGGCCAGCGTGTGAGTGCTGCTTTCGTCGAGCAATGGCAACAGCTGACGGGCAAGTCGCCGGATGCCAAGAACTTTGGCTCACGCAAAGAAATCCAGCAGCAAATCGCGACCATTTTCGGCCTTAACGACAGTCAGGCCCGCATCAATCAGATGCAGCAGCTGTTAGGGATTGAGCTGGAATCTCAGCAACGCAGCCGCCGTGATACCGATGCGGTCTACCTGGTGGCCAGCAACAATGAATTAACCCTGCTTAAGCCATTCATTGAAGTTGCCATTAACCCGGATGTTAAACCGCCGCAGCTGTATGCCAGCTCGCGCAGTAACCCTGGCAACAGCAGTGATATGAGTGAGCTGCGAGGCATCGAGTTCAGTGATATTCCATTGCTGGTTGATCCTAACCCGCGTTTTATGGAGCGTTTCAATCAATTGTGGCCGAACCAGAACAACACCACTATTCGTCTGCACGCCTTCGGGATGGATGCCTATAAGATGATCACTGAGCTGCCGCAAATGCGTGTAGTCGACAATTACACCACATCAGGTAAAACCGGCCAGCTTGGCATTAACGACCAGTGTGTGGTTCAACGCCAGATCAGTTGGGCTGTCTTTACAGGAAGTGGCATTGAGCCTGCTCAATAAACGCCAGCAAGGCCAGGTGTATGAGGTGATGGCTGAACGTTTTTTACAGCGCCATAACCTCACCCCTGTTGCGCGTAATTTTCAGTGCCGCAGTGGTGAGATCGATGTGATCATGCGCGATGGTGATTGCTGGGTTTTCGTCGAAGTAAAGTACAGAAAGCAGACTCACTTCGGTTCCCCGGCCGAAGCCGTAAACTGGCGTAAACAACAAAAGCTGAAGCGTGCTGCACTGTTTTGGCTACAAAAAAATGGCTTATCATCCGAACACACCGCGTTCCGGTTTGATGTGGTCGCTATCGAAGGCCCCGATCACCAGATTGAGTGGTTTACCAACATCCTAGTTGAAGGTTGATCCATGCTAGAAAGCATTAAAGAAAATTTTACCGAAAGTATTCAAACTCAAATCGCGGCTGCTGAAGCGTTGCCTGATGCTATCTCAAAAGCCGCGCAGATTATGGTTCAGAGCCTGCTGAACGGTAATAAAATTTTATCTTGCGGTAACGGTGGCTCAGCTGCTAACTCGCAGCACTTCGCATCTTGTCTGATCAACCGTTTTGAAACAGAGCGCCCGAGCCTGCCAGCCTTATCACTAACGGCTGATACCACAACCCTGACTGCGGTGGCTAATGATTACCACCACGATGAAGTGTTTTCAAAACAAGTTCGTGCGCTGGGCCAAGCCGGCGATATTCTGTTGGTCTTATCAAGCAGCGGTAACAGCAAGAACATTATCAAGGCGATGGAAGCAGCCCTGACCCGCGATATGACCATTATCGCACTAACAGGAAAAGACGGCGGTGAAATGGCTGGCCTGCTGGGGGTGCAAGATGTTGAAATTCGAATCCCGTCCCAGCGCACCGCTCGCATTCAGGAAGGTCATCTACTGACGATACACTGTTTATGTGATTTGATTGATCAGGTGTTATTCCCACAACATGAAGGATAAGCAATGAAACGACACCATCTCCTGGTGATTACCTTGTTAGTTCTGCTGCAAGGCTGTTCTGGGCTCTCTTCAGCAGATCCTCGCGATACCAAACAGCAATGGCATGATCAGCAAATTGAAATGGAGGTTGGCGGACTCGCAAATAAGCCGCCTTTTCGCCAGCAAGCCCGGATAAATGCTATTTCCATCGAAGGTAAAGTCTTAATCGTTGGCCAGGCCGTTGATCCCGATACTCAGCAGTTACTGACGCAAAAAGTTCGCCAGCTGGATAACGTTCGGTTTGTTTATAACCAGGTACGCGTTCGTCCATTGCCTGATTTGGCGGAAGTGAGCAAAGACAGCTGGATCACGACTAAAGTCAAATCCCAGATGGTCGGCAGTAAAAAACTGAAAGACGTCTCAATAAAGGTGGTAACGGAAGGCCAGGAAGTCTATTTACTGGGTTATGTTACTCGCGCCCAAGCAGACACCGCATCGGATATCGCCCGTAATGTCTCAGGGGTGAAGAAAGTCGTGAAGGTATTCGAGTATCCGGAAGGATAGAAAGTGGCTAGAAAACTAGAAACTAGAAACTAGAAACTAGAAACTAGAAACTAGAAACTAGAAACTAGAAACTAGAAACTAGAAACTAGAAACTAGAAATCTTAAACACCTACAAATAAAAACGCAGCCAATTGGCTGCGTTTTTTATTTTACGACTCGAAGACTTGGCCGGCCACGAGGGCGCGGTGGCTCATCATCAGGTTCGTCGCCATCACTGACTTCAACCAAAGCTGAAACCGGTGTTAACGCTTCTTCCTGTTGTTCGACAATACTGTCATGTTCTGCTTCATCGTTTTCGTCAAAAGCGGCCATATCCCCGGCATAAGCCGGTTCAGGCTCGAACATCGTTCCGGCACCATTCTCTCGCGCATAAATCGCAACAGCGGCGTACAAAGGTACGATGACAGAATGTGGGCGGCCACTGAAACGGGCATTAAAGCTAACCGCTTCATTACCTAGTTCCAGATTGCCGACCGCACGCGGTGCAATGTTCAGAACAATCTGACCATCACTAACGAATTCCATCGGCACTTTAACACCCGGTAAAGTAGCGTCTGCTACCAGGTGAGGCGTCAGGTCGTTATCCACTAACCAGTCGTAAAACGCACGCATCAAATAAGGACGACGCGGCGTTAGTTTTTCCATATCCATTATTGAACAGCCAGGCGCATTTCTCGTTCAGCTTCAGTCAGAGATGCCAGGAACGAATCACGCTCAAACACACGAGTCATGTATGCCTTCACTTCTTTCGCGCCGACACCACTTAATTCGATACCCATTTCAGGCAGACGCCACAGTAACGGAGCAAGGTAACAGTCTACCAAGCTAAACTCGTCGCTCATGAAGTATGAGTATTCAGCAAATACCGGTGCAAGAGCAAGCAGTTCTTCACGTAATTGCTTACGTGCTTTATCTGCTTCTTCCGCCGTACCTTTATTTACTTTTTCAGCCAGTGTGTACCAGTTGCGTTCAACACGGTACATCATCAGACGACTGTTACCACGGGCAACCGGGTAAACAGGCATTAGAGGCGGGTGAGGAAAACGCTCATCCAAGTACTCCATAATGATACCGGCCTGGTACAGAGCCAGCTCACGATCAACAAGAGTTGGAACAGAATTGTATGGATTCAGGTCTAGTAGATCTTCTGGCAGGTTATTTGGATCAACCAGCTCAATTTCAACACTAACACCTTTTTCTGCTAGTACAATACGCACCTGATGGCTATAGATATCTGAAGCATCAGAATACAGAGTCATCACAGAGCGTTTATTGGCAGCAACAGCCATTGACCCCTCCAGTATAATCAAATACACAAAAAGCAATGGGGGCTGGAGCCCCCATTGCGAGATTCTTAACCGACTAGATTACCCGATCAGTGGACATCACGCCAATATTCTTTCTTCAACAGTACGGTTAGCACAAAGAATATAACAATGAAGCCCATTACCCACCAACCTAAACGCTGACGTTCAAGTTTTACAGGCTCGGCTGAATATTCAAGGAAGTTAACCAAATCACGAACCACTTCGTCGTATTCGTCCGAGTTTAACTCGCCCGTACCGTCAGACTCAATGCCCACATATTCTTTAACTTCTTCGCCATCAACCAGACGGGTTTCATACACTTTAGTTGGTACGCCTTGCAGCTCTTCCAGAACATGAGGCATACCCACACTTGGGAATACCACATTGTTGACGCCGAATGGACGGCTAGGATCGGCATAGAAAGACCGTAAATAAGTATAGATCCAGTCAGTACCACGGACACGTGCAACCAGGGTTAGATCCGGTGCAGGCGCACCAAATGATGCTTCTGCATATTCAGGTGAAATTGAATTTGTCATCAGATCACCAATCTTCGCGTCTTTATCGAAGATCATGTTCTCTCTCATCAAATCCAGTGGAATACCCAAATCTGTCGCAACACGTTCATAACGTTGATATTGCGTCGCATGGCAACCAAAACAGTAGTTCATGAACGTCTTCGCACCACGCTGCAGCGATGCCTGATCAGAGATATCGTTATTCGCAGCATCTAAATGTACGTTACCACCCGCTGCTATCACTAACGACGGCAACAGAGCTAGTAGCATTACAATCCATTTTTTCATTTGAATGTCACCCTCTCTGGTAGCGGTTTAGTCGCTTCATTCTTACTGTAGAAATACAGTAAAACGAAGAACATGAAGTAACCGAAGCTGAAGATCTGCGCCATCAGGGTGTACGTTGCCGTTGCCGGCAAGGAACCCAAAATACCCAGTGCAATAAAGCTGATGGTGAATTGAACAATGTTGATCAGGTGGAACTTACTGCGGTAGCGGTAAGAACGAACCTTGCAACGATCCAACCACGGCAACAGGAATAGCACGACGATCGAAGCCCCCATCGCCACGACACCCAATAGCTTATCAGGCACCGCACGCAAGATGGCGTAAAACGGTGTGAAATACCACACAGGCGCAATATGCTCAGGTGTTTTCAGCGGGTTAGCCGCTTCAAAGTTAGGTGGCTCAAGGAAGTAGCCGCCCATTTCCGGGTTAAAGAACAGGACATAACTGAACAGAAAGGCAAAGACTGCAATACCGACCATATCTTTGACCGTGCCGTAAGGGTGGAACGGGATAGAGTCGATAATGTCGTATTTATCACTGTAGTTCTTATGGAATTTGAACTGAGTTTTGTACCCTTCGCCTTTGCTGCCTTTAGGGAGCTTGGTTTCAATACCATCCGGGTTGTTTGACCCCACCTCGTGCAGTGCCAGTATGTGCAGAACAATCAGCAGCAGCAGTACGATTGGCAGCGCGATAACGTGAAGTGCGAAGAAACGGTTTAGCGTAGCCCCCGAGATAACATAGTCACCACGGATCCACAGCGTCAGATCATCACCGATAAAGGGAATCGCACCAAACAGCGAAATAATGACCTGGGCTCCCCAGTAAGACATCTGTCCCCAGGGTAGCAGGTAACCCATAAAGGCTTCGGCCATCAGTACTAGGAAAATCAGCATGCCGAACAGCCACAACAGCTCACGAGGCTTCTGGTATGAACCGTAGATCAAGCCACGGAACATATGCAGATAGATGACAATAAAGAACGCTGATGCACCTGTTGAGTGCATATAACGCAGCAGCCAGCCATAATCAACATCACGCATGATGTATTCAACAGAGGCAAACGCACCATCACCGGATGGTACATAGTTCATGGTTAGCCAAACACCGGTAATAAGCTGGTTAACCAGCACCAGCATCGCTAACGAACCGAAAAGATACCAGAAGTTGAAGGTCTTCGGCATCGGGTATTCAGACAAATGCTTTTTATAAGCATCCATCATGGGTAAACGTTTTTCAATCCAACCGAGTAAAGCGTCCATTATGCTGTCCCCTCATCAACACCGACAATAATCGTGTGATCGTCCACAAACAAATGAGGCGGTACCACCAGGTTTAGCGGTGCCGGAACTCCCGCAAATACCCGGCCGGCCATATCGAACTTGGAACCGTGACATGGGCAGAAGAAACCGGCACTGACACCACTCACTTGTTCACTAAAACTGTCTGGCAGATAGGTAGGGGAACAACCAAGGTGGGTACAAATACCTACGGCTAAAAAAATTTCAGGCTTAACTGAACGAAATTGATTCTGGGCATAATCTGGTTGCTGCGGTTCAGCCGAAGCCGGATCGCGAAGCTGGCCATCATGACCAGCCAATTCTTTTAATATTGCATCACTACGACGCACGACCCAAACTGGTTTACCGCGCCACTCGACGCGTACCATCTGGCCATCTTCCAATTTACTGATATCAACTTCAACTGGCGCACCGGCTGCTTTTGCTCTCGCACTCGGGTTCCACGATTTGATAAAAGGCACAGCTACAGCGACTGCACCCAGACCTCCAACAACCGAAGTCGTCGCAGTCAGGAAGCGGCGTCGGCCGTTACTTACTGGCGCTTTGCTCATCCAACTTTCTCCAATGTGCTCCCGCTCTGGATTATTATTATTATTTCCTTGTGCGTCCCTGGAGCTTGCGGCTAACTTTAAAATGGAAAGAAACAACAGATATTTAATTACATTTTCTAGCTGTTGTTAACGCACTAAATGATAAAGAAAAGCCTACATTTTGACAAGATAAAGCTACTTTTTCGCAACAAATGTGAGAGGTATGTTCTTTTTGCTTTAAAATTAAAAAATGTGCCCAAAAAGGCCCGAATTGAGCACAAAAAAAAGCCCAACCCGAAGGTTGAGCTTTTCTGTACACAGTAACCAGAATAAATTCTGGAGCGTAATATTAACGCTTAGAGAACTGTGGTTTACGACGTGCTTTACGTAGACCAACTTTCTTACGCTCAACTTTACGTGCATCACGAGTAACATAACCCGCAGCGCGTAGAGTAGGACGTAGAGTCTCATCGTACTCCATAAGAGCGCGAGTAATACCGTGACGGATAGCGCCAGATTGACCAGTGATACCACCACCTTTAACAGTGATGTTCAGGTCAAACTTGTCTACCATGTCTAGAAGAACTAGCGGCTGGTTAACAACCATGCGAGCTGTATCACGACCAAAGTAAACTTCAAGGCTACGCTTGTTGATTACGATTTTGCCAGTACCCGGTTTGATAAAAACGCGAGCAGCTGAGCTTTTGCGACGGCCAGTGCCGTAGTATTGATTCTCTGCCATTGTCATAACTCCCAATTAGATGTCTAGTACTTTAGGCTGCTGTGCAGCATGGTTGTGCTCAGTACCCGCGTAAACTTTCAGCTTACGGTACATTGCACGGCCTAGAGGACCCTTAGGAAGCATGCCTTTAACAGCAGTTTCGATAACCATTTCTGGCTTCTTATCGATAAGCTTTTCAAAGCTGATTGACTTAAGACCACCGATGAAACCTGTGTGGTGGTGGTACATTTTGTCAGTTCTCTTAGCGCCAGTTACAGCAACTTTTTCTGCATTGATAACTACAATGTAGTCACCAGTGTCAACGTGCGGAGTGTACTCCGGCTTATGCTTACCACGTAGACGAGATGCGATTTGAGTTGCCAGACGGCCAAGAGTTTTACCTTCAGCGTCAACAACATACCAGTCACGTTTTACAGTTTCTGGTTTAGCAACGAAAGTTTTCATGCTAATAATTACCCGATATTAAATTGATTTCACTTGATAGGAGCGGTTAACGCTCCCTACTGTACAGAGCCCAGTCATCACCCCTTCGAGCAGTTGGTACTCCCGGCTTTCGCCGTTACAGGTACGGTGGGTCGCAAGATTATAGGGAAGGGTGGAGAAAAAATCACCTTTTTTTTCAAAAAAAATGCATTTTTTTCTCTATAGCCTAATCACAGATTAAAACGAAAAGATATCGTCCACTTCACAAGGTTCATCGAAGGACAATTAACCCGCTGTCAGTCAGCCAATTTTGAATCGGTCAATTACGCCAAATGCGGTTTTGCTAAGTACTCATGGCTTTGCATCTCAATAAGTCGAGAGCAGCAGCGTTTAAACTCAAACTCCAACCGTCCGTCGCGATACAAGCCATCCAATCCGGTGGCGGCAGAAATAATTAATTTAACATTACGTTCATAAAACTCATCAACCATCGCGATAAAACGACGCGCAGAATCGTCATCACTCTCGCCCATGACAATCACCTCTGAAAGCAATACGGTGTGATAGATACGGGCAATTTCCATATAGTCATTCTGGCTACGGGCCGTCTGGCATAAGGTCTGAAACGTGAAATGCACTACCCCATCCGCCTCATGGCGGGTCGGCAGCATCCGATTGTTAATCTCAATCTCTATGCTGAGTGTTCGCGGTTCTACCGACAGCTGATAAAAATACTGCTCGATATTTTTCTCTGCCTGCGCATCCAGTGGCGAGTGATAGATTTCCGCCTGCTCTAAGGTTCTCAGCCGATAATCAACGCCTGAGTCGACATTTACAACCTCACAATGCTGCTCAATCAGCGCAATCGCAGGTAGGAAGCGGGCGCGCTGCAGACCATTTCGATAAAGATCTTGAGGGGGGATGTTTGAAGTGGCCACTAAGGTTATGCCGCGCTGAAACAGGGCCTCAAATAACGTCCCGAGGATCATCGCATCAGTAATATCCGACACAAAAAACTCATCAAAGCAGATGATATCCGTTTCAGCTTTAAACGTATCTGCCACCCGCTCTAGAGGATCAGGTTGTGCCGATAACAGCTGCAGTTCATGATGGACACGGTGCATAAATCGATGGAAGTGGACCCGCATTTTGCGGTCGCTCGGCAAACATTCGAAGAAAGTATCAACAAGATAGGTCTTGCCTCGCCCCACTCCTCCCCAAAAATACAAGCCTCTGACAGGCGTTATCTCTGGTTGCTTGTGATGGCGCTTAAAGAAACGGTCGACGAAAGAATTTTTTATTTCAGGTTTAGGGGCCTGCATGCGATGGTAAAGATCATCAAGATGCGAAACCGCGATCGCTTGCGCTTGATCAGCAAAAAATGCCGGTTGCTGGAGATCTTGTTGATATTTTTGTTTTGGCGTCATCCTTTACCACCCTACTCATTCTCATCTTTATGATCGACTATGTTTAACAAACGAATAGAGTATCATGCCTATGTTTCAGCATGTATAGTAAGTAGATAGGTAGGTAGGTATTGACCTCGTTTTCAATTCAGTCACAAGGAGTATTTTATGGCTTGGATTTATGCGCTTCTTATTTTATCAGCAGGTATCGTCATTGGTGCGTTTGCTGCCCGTTTAGGAAACAAAAGCCTAAAACAACAAAAAGAGCTAAAGAAAGACCTCGACAAATCAAAATACGAACTCGAGCAGTATCGTCAAGAGCTGGTCGACCATTTTGCGTGCAGTGCTGAACTACTCGATAATATTGCCAAAGACTACAGCAAGCTTTATGAACACATGGCAAAAACGTCAACCGAGTTAATGCCGAATCTACCGGAACAGGACAATCCGTTCTCTCGCCGCATCAGCACACTGGAATCTGTTCAGCAAATAGCTGAGCCGGTTCATGATCAACCAAGAGATTATGCTAACGGTGCTACTGGCTTGCTGAAAGATGAGCCGGAAAAGCTCGAAGAATCAAAGGCAAGTTAATCAGCTATCACATTGGTACTTTGTTAACGTGAATTTGAACCACTTGGTATTTTTTTGAACTAAATTCCGGTTTTTCAGTCGAAATATACCAATCCCCCTAAGGTTCTGAACAGATCTGTATCACTTAGGAGGGTTGGTATCACTTGTTCACCGGAGTTTAGTTATGATGAAAAAACCTTTGCTTGTTTTAAGTGCGTTGGCATTAAGCATCAGTTCTGTTATCGCGCCAATCCCCGCAACCGCGGCACTGCCAATATCTGTGGATAACCAGCAGCTCCCGAGCCTTGCCCCGATGGTGGAGCAAGTGACTCCCGCAGTTGTCAGTATTGCAGTAGAAGGTAAGCATGTTTCTAGACAGCAGCTTCCCGACTCTTTCCGCTTTTTCTTTGGTCCTGATTTTCCCGCCGAGCAAGTTCGTGAGCAGCCATTTAGAGGCTTAGGCTCAGGTGTTATTGTTGATGCCGACAAGGGCTTTATCGTCACTAATCATCATGTTATCAACGGCGCCGACAAGATCTTAGTACAATTGTACGATGGCAGAGAGTTAACGGCCGAACTTATCGGTAGCGATAAGATGTCAGATATTGCACTGTTAAAAGTGGAGACAGCGAAAGACCTTACGGAAATAAAACTGGCTGATYCCGATAAACTTCGCGTCGGTGATTTTGCTGTCGCGATCGGTAATCCCTTCGGCTTAGGCCAAACCGTTACATCAGGAATTATCTCTGCCCTCGGCCGCAGCGGCCTCAATATCGAGAACTTTGAGAACTTTATTCAAACCGATGCTGCGATTAACAGTGGTAACTCTGGCGGTGCTTTAGTCAACCTCAACGGTGAACTCATTGGTATTAACACCGCCATTTTAGGTCCCAACGGCGGCAACGTCGGTATTGGCTTTGCGATTCCTGCCAATATGGTGAAAAACCTCTCCGAACAAATCCTGGAGTTTGGTGAAGTCAAACGCGGTGTACTCGGGGTGCAAGGCGGGGAGCTCACTGCTGAACTGGCTGAAGCATTCGGCTATGAAACCAGCCAGGGGGCCTTTATCAATCAGGTTATGCCTGGCTCTGCGGCAGAGAAAGCTGGCCTGAAAGCCGGCGATATTATTGTGTCCGTCAACGGCAAACATATTCGTACGTTTAGTGAACTACGCGCAAAAATCGCAACACTCGGTGCCGGCAAAAAGATCAGCTTAGGCACGATTCGAGACGGTAAAGAGAAAGACTTTACCGTAACCCTGCAAGAAGCAACCCAGACTAAGGTTAAAGCCGATAACCTTCACCCGGGGTTGGCCGGGGCTGAGTTTGCCAACACCACCAGCAGCGATAATGTTAACGGGGTTAAGGTCATCAATGTTGATGAAAAATCAATCGTCGCCCGTTACGGGTTGCAAAAAGATGACATTATTATCGGACTAAACCGTAAGGCAATCAAAAATTTAGGTGAACTTCGCAAAGCGCTGGATAAGAGCCCCAATGTCCTCGCGCTTGAAATTAAGCGTGCTGACAATGTCTTATACCTGGTTATTCGTTAATCAGCCCCTCCGCTCCTGATCCCCTCCCCCAGTCATCATGATCTGGGGGCTCCCCCGAACTAACCATCAAAACTTGTTGATAAAGGCACTGGAGTGATATCCTGCCACGTATTAATTGCAATTTTATTAAATAAGTGACATTCACCTCAGTTATTTAATACGATTTGTACATGTTATTTTCAACCGTTTTCAGGGGAACATTGATGCTGGCTTTTTTTAGTCGATCCGTCTTACTTGGCATCATCACAGCCGTTGTTTTACTCGTCGCCATCCCTGAGTTACGTAATAACATGTTTACGGTACCAGACTCTCTGAGTACGGTGGAGACAAGCCCAACCCAGCTGTCCTTTAATTATGCCGTTCGCCGTGCCTCACCTGCCGTCGTTAATATTTACAACCGTCGCTACAACGCAGAAGACCGCCTGAAATTAAGCACGCAAGGGTTGGGCTCCGGCGTCATTATGAGCGAAAAAGGTTATATCGTGACGAACTATCACGTGGTGGCAGAAGCCGATCAAGTGATTGTCGCACTACAGGACGGGCGGTTTTTCACCGCGCAACTGATAGGTAAAGATCGTCGTACCGATATTGCCGTCTTAAAAATACAAGCTGATAACCTGCCCGTTATCCCATTAAGCCATAATTACCAACCAGCCGTCGGTGATGTGGTGTTAGCCATTGGCAACCCGTATAATCTAGGTCAAACAACGACCTATGGCATTATTTCGGCAACAGGTCGATCAGGTATGAGCTTTGGCCGCCAGGATTTCCTACAAACGGATGCCGCCATTAACGACGGTAACTCTGGTGGCGCACTGGTGAATACCCGAGGTGAACTTGTCGGCATTAACACGGCCTCGTTTCAGCAGGCAACCGACATTGAAACCTACGGGATTTCTTTTGCCATTCCCTACGAGCTGACCCACAAAATCATGCAAAAGCTCATCGCTGATGGTCGCGTCATTCGCGGCTATATTGGTATTGACGGGCGAGACATTAATCCCGTGATGGCGCGCTTATATGATACCAACCAGGTCAGCGGAATTATTGTGATGGGGATGGATCCTAACGGCCCGGCGGCCAAAGCCGGCTTTCAGGTTCAGGATATCCTGATTGAAATTGATGGCAGGCCTGTCACCGACAAGCGTAATGTGCTGGATATTGTCACCGAGATCCGCCCTGGCAGTACTGTTGATATGAAGGTTTTGCGCAATGGTGAGACCAAAATGCTATCTGTACTGGTGTCTGATGAGCCTAACGGCTATTAACTCGTCGCTGAGTTAAAATAATGCGGTTTTACTCTTTTCGCTGGAAATAAATAGCAAAAAGCCTCGTCATGACGAGGCTTTTTCTTGTTATCAACAAATTCGGCGTTCGCTTATTCGCTTTCGTTGATTCGCTTAATCTTCATGCCTAACGCACTGAATTTCTCTTCAATATGCTCGTAGCCACGGTCAATATGGTAAATACGATCTATAATCGTTTCACCTTCAGCGATACTCCCTGCGATAACCAGACTTGCCGATGCACGTAAATCTGTCGCCATCACCTGAGCACCGCTCAAGCCATCTGTATCACCGCAAATCACCGTGTTACCTTCGATCTCAGCATGAGCCCCCATACGAATAAGTTCAGGGATGTGCATGAATCGATTTTCGAAAATGGTTTCAGTAATAATGCCAGTGCCTTTCGCCACTAAGTTCAGCAGTGAAAACTGTGCCTGCATATCAGTTGGAAAACCCGGGTGCGGTGCGGTACGGATATTTACCGCTTTCAACTCGCGATCAGTCATATCCAGACTGATCCAGTCATCACCCGTTTCAATTGCCGCACCTGCTTCTTCAAGCTTAGCTAACACCGCTTCCAATAGTGAAGGTCGGGTATTTCGACAAAGAATTTTACCGCCAGAGACCGCTGAAGCGACAAGGAACGTACCCGTTTCGATACGGTCAGCAACGACTTCATGGTAGCCGCCCCCTAAACGCTCAACGCCTTCGATCGTGATAGTGTCGGTACCTGCGCCAGTCACTTTCGCACCCAGTGCATTCAAAAAGTCTGCAGTATCAACAATTTCAGGTTCGCGTGCGGCATTTTCAATGATCGTCGTGCCTTCAGCCAGCGTTGCTGCCGACATAATCGTCACGGTTGCACCGACACTGACCTTATCCATCACAATATGGGCGCCTTTTAAACGACCATCGACAGAGGCTTTCACATAACCTTCTTCCAGCGTGATTTGCGCACCAAGCTGCTCAAGGCCATGAATGTGCAAGTCCACCGGACGGGCACCAATCGCACAGCCACCCGGTAGCGATACCTGGCCCTGTCCAAAACGCGCAACCAATGGGCCTAACGCCCAAATAGACGCCCGCATGGTTTTTACCAGATCATACGGCGCACAGAATTCATTAACGCCACTGGCGTCAATGTGCACAGAGCCATTACGGGAAATTTTCACCCCTAAACGGCCCAGCAACTCCATAGTGGTATCGATATCGCGCAACTTCGGAACATTTGCCACTTCAACGGGCTCTTCGGCCAGCAGCGAAGCAAATAAAATCGGTAATGCTGCATTCTTTGCACCAGAAATGGAGACTTCACCACTTAATGGGCCACCGCCCTGGATTTGAAACTTCTGCATCATTAACCTCTTAAGACAGCGACATTAGCTTTTTATCACGCGCCCACTCTTGTGGCGTGAATGTTTTGATGCTTAGCGCATGGATATCGTTAGTCGCAATATGTCCCATCAGAGGGCCATAGATGGTTTGTTGTTTCTTCACGCGGCTCATGCCGTCAAACAGAGCACCCACTGCGATCACTTCATAGTGGCTGCCTTCACCTTTCACTATCACTTCATCAAGTTCTAAGGCTGTTTCAAGAATTTTTTTGATTTCAGATATTTCCACAAGCTATCCTCTTTGCTGCTTATTCAATACAGGCAGCTAACATTGATTCTACATGGCTAAGGCGTAGCAAAGTTTTAAGCTGCTCCGGCACGTTTAACAAGGTGAGGTCAGACCCTGCGCTGCTCAATTCTTGATATAAATGAAGCAACATAACCATACCTGCAGAGTCTACCCGAGCTAAGGCTGAAAGATCGAGCGTTACCTTAGAATCTTGTGGTATCCATTCACGTCTTTGCCGCCAAAAGGCTGGAACTGTGTCACGTTCTAACTCGCCTGACAAGCAATAATGGCTATTTCCCAGCGCCTGCCATGCAATCTTTGGCTTACTCATCCGCCTTGTCCTCATGGCGGATCGGCTTGGCAGCTAGCTTTTTAATGTTTTGAGTAACCACATCCACACCTTGAGTACGAAGTTGTCCACTCCATTCGCTCTGTTTGGTGGAAATCATGCTGACGCCTTCAGCTATCATATCGAAGCACTGCCATTCCTGGGTTTTCTTGTTTTTACGTAATTTAAAATCCAGACGGATCGGCGGGCGCTGCTTGTCCAGAATTTCAACCCGAACCGAGACGATAGTACGATCGGCTGGAATGGCTTTTGGCGGTTCAACCTTGATGTCCTGATTGGTATATTGCGTCAACACCTGAGCATAAGAAGCCACCAGATAATGGCTAAACGCATCAACAAACTCGTTGCGCTGCTCTTTGGTGGTTTTTTTTAACTGCGGCCCCAACACTTTATAAGCGGCATAACGGGTATTGATGTACGGCAGTAATTCATCTTCTACCACCGTGCGTAAATAGTCCGGGTTACCTTGAATTACGGTTTGCTCAGACTTCAGACGGTCGAACGTTACCTGTGAAACTTTCTGGATCATCCGATAAGGTTCCGTGGTATCCACAGGAGAAGCAAGAGCAAACGTTGCATGAATAAACAGTGGCAGGCTTGCCATCCACAGTAAAACGTATCGTACTAATTTCATCATCCCACCTATTTATCGCTATCGCCGTTCATACTGTAAATCACCTGGCCGATCATATCTTCCAGCACTAATGCAGACTTGGTGTCTTCAATCAGATCACCATCTTCCAGCATGGCAATATCCTCATCCACAAAACCCGGGCTAATGCCTAGGTATTGCTCTCCCAGCAGCCCTGATGTAAGGATGGCAGCTGAACTGGTTTCCGGGAAGTTCCCGTATTTTTTCTCGATCGCTAGTGTCACAAGTGGCGTAAAGGTTTCAGCATCCAGCGTGATTGCGGTAACGCTGCCGACAGAGACCCCCCCCACCTTGATTGGAGAGCGTACTTTCAGTCCCCCGATATTGTCGAAGTGTGCTTTTAATGTATAGGTATCATTGCCTCCGATGTTCTGCACATCAGCGACTTTAAAAACAAGTACCAGCAAGGCAACAATGCCAGCCAGCACAAAAGACCCTACCCATAACTCTAATTTTTTATTCTGTTGCATCCGTTAATTCCCAAAAATCGATTAATGACCAAACAGCCTTTAGTTCCCAAACATTAAGGCTGTTAGCACAAAGTCTAATCCCAGCACCGCGAGAGATGAGTTCACCACCGTTCGCGTGGTTGCCCGACTGATCCCTTCAGACGTCGGCACAGTGTCATAGCCATTAAACACCGCGATCCAGGTTATGGTAATGGCAAATACCACCGATTTAATGACGCTGTTGCCAATATCTTGCCCCAGCTCGACGGAAGACTGCATCACAGACCAGAAACTACCATAGTCAATACCCTTCCAGTCGACACCGACCAGCTGGCCACCCCAGATACCTACCGCACAGAAAATCAATGACAGCAATGGCATCGAAATCACCCCCGCCCAGAAACGCGGGGCTATCACCCGGCGCAACGGATCGACGGCCATCATTTCCATACTGGAAAGCTGTTCTGTTGCCTTCATTAAGCCAATTTCAGCGGTGAGCGCTGAGCCGGCTCGTCCGGCAAACAATAATGCCGTCACGACAGGCCCCAATTCGCGCAGCAGCGACAAGGCAACCATCTGCCCGAGGCTGGTCTCGGCACCAAAGTCGACTAAGACTATGTAGCCTTGCAAACTAAGCACCATGCCGATAAACAACCCGGAAACCATAATGATGGCGACCGATAAAACCCCAACCGAATACAATTGTTTCACCAATAGCGGAAACATTGTGCGCGGCTGAGGCTTACTCACCAATGCGCCATAAAGCTGTAACGTTGCGCGTCCGAAGATCTGACATTTGTCGATCCCTCTCCGGCCCAGTCGCGCAATAAAATCAATGATCATGATTAGATTTGCCTTTTATTTTCAGCTAATACTTTTACTGCCAGCGCCAGTAAACAAATCTTGTTGCAATGGTTGGGCAGGGAAGTCAAATGGCACCGGACCGTCTGCATCGCCATCAAGAAACTGACGGACACGAGGATCAGGATTGGCCTGAAGTTCATCGGGGGTACCACTGCCAATGATTTTACTGCCCGACAACAGATACACCTGATCAGCGATGCTCATCACTTCCGGCACATCATGGGAAACGATCACAGCTGTGATCCCTAAAGCCTTATTCAGGCTGTGGATGAGTTTGACCAGGATCCCCATGGTGATCGGATCCTGACCGACAAAAGGTTCGTCGAACAAGATTAAATCAGGATCAAGCGCTATCGCCCGCGCCAGCGCAGCACGTCGTGCCATGCCACCAGAGAGCTCGTTAGGCATCAGCTCCGCAGCACCGCGCAGCCCTACCGCCTCTAACTTCAGTAGCACTAAAGTACGCAGCAAGTCGTCTGGTAAATCTGTATGCTCACGAAGCGGATAGGCCACATTATCGAACACCGTCATATCGGTAAACAGGGCGCCAGACTGAAACAGCATGCTCATTTGTTTCCGTGCCGTATAGAGCTCACGGCGATTTAAGCGGGGAATATTCCATTGCTCAAACCAAACCTCCCCGCTATCCGGGGCTAACTGCCCACCAATCAGACGTAACAAGGTGGTTTTCCCGATCCCTGACGGCCCCATGATGGCGGTAATTTTGCCTCTTGGCACATCCAGGCTGACATCATCAAAGATCTTCCGATCTCCTCGCGAGAACGTCAGGTTTTTTATTGAAACTAGCGTTTCAGTCGGCTCCATATCCATCCTGTCGGCCACTTTGGCCATCTCAACGTATTTCCCGTCAATATCCGTGCTCTAACAGGGATAAAAACACATTCATCTCATTTTCCTCTGCCGCTGCTTAGCCGCTGTCATTGTTATTAACAAAAATGTTTTCAACAACAGAAAACCTTTCAACAGCAAAGGGGGTAATCATTAGGGTCTGTTTATCTTTCAACATAATTGCTGCAATGCTGAAAGATAAACAGACCCTAGCGTTCATGACCGATCATAAGTTCATTACGCAACCGACTCAAGATACTAATTGTTAGTTTCCTGTTATTTCATCACTAAAAGACCAATTGCACGAGCTTCGTTATCTGATAGCTGGCAGTCATTTTCTGCCCGGCAGCCCTATTATAATTTTCCTCGCTCAAGGATAACAGTTTTTTTGAACGCCGTTTCAATGAGCTCATCTTTATTAATGACGATCCCTTGCACGATTATGATTTGAGTAAAGAATGGCACAATAAATACCGATATTGACGAGAATAGGTATTACCCCAATCAATTAGTCACGGCTTTCCCTTCCCTTTTGTCTTGCTTACCGTCAAAATTACCCCCTCTTATATATGCCAATTGCATTTGCGAGCTCGCCATTCAATGCTGTGAGTTAATGTGATTGGAATAACAATCAAACTTTGTTTTAAAAACTAAAGGGATAAGAATGCTCGAAACCATTGTGTTGCTGTGTATCGGTTTAGTGTTACTGGTATGGAGCGCAGATCGACTCGTTTTTGGTGCGGCCGCGCTAGCAAAAAATTTAGGTGTTACACCGCTGGTGATCGGTATGACCATCCTAGCGATGGGCTCATCGGCACCGGAAATGATGGTTTCGGCTACCGCTTCACTGGCTGGAAAAACCGATACAGCTGTCGGTAATGTACTGGGCTCGAACATCGCCAACATTGCGCTTATCCTGGGCCTGACCGCACTGATAAAACCGCTGTCTATCAGCTCTGCGATCATTCGTCGGGAATTACCGCTGATGCTGGCTGTCACCTTAATCGCCGGTTTCCTGCTGTGGGATAACTACCTGGGCTTCATGGAAGGAGTATTACTGGTCGTCTTATTCGTTATCTTCCTGCTGGCGATGTTAAAAATAAGCCGCCAAGCCCAACAGGCTGGCGATCCGTTAACAGATGAACAAGAGTCCGAAATCCCGGAAGGCGTCAGTAACAGAGCGGCTACGGTCTGGATCATCGTCGGACTGGTACTGCTCCCTTATGCTGCCAGTATGCTGGTTGACTCGGCAGTGACCATTGCCAAGTTCTTTGGTATGAGTGATTTAATTATCGGCCTGACGATTATTGCTATCGGTACCAGCTTGCCAGAACTTGCCGCTTCGATTGCCAGCATTTTCAAAGGTGAGGATGACATGGCGGTAGGCAATATTATCGGTTCAAACGTCTTCAATATTCTGGCTGTTATGGGGATCCCGGGCTTACTGAACCCATCAGTGATCAGCCCGCTGGCCATGGGCCGCGACTTCTACGTTATGCTGGGGGTTTCAATCTTATTGCTCTGTATGGCTCTTGGAAAACGTCGTCGTATCAATCGCATAGAAGGTGGCGCGCTGGTTTCTTGTTTTATCGCCTATCAGTTCTATCTGTTTTATAATCTAGCGGCCTAACGGAGACCAATGTCATGTCAGAGAAGTTTGATTTTTGCGCTCATGGTCGCAAAGTCCTTGAAATTGAAGTAGAAGCACTGCAGCAAATTACGCAATACATTAACGGTAGCTTTACCCAGGCGTGTGAGCTTATTTTGAACTGCCGCGGTAAAGTGATTGTAATGGGGATGGGTAAATCCGGTCATATCGGCAATAAAATTGCGGCGACACTCGCCAGCACCGGGACCCCCTCCTTCTTTGTCCACCCTGGTGAAGCCAGCCATGGCGACTTAGGAATGATTGAAAAAGACGATGTCGTCCTGGCTCTTTCAAACTCAGGGGAAGCATCAGAGATCCTCGCCCTGCTACCGGTTATTAAACGCCTGGGCATTCCTCTGATCAGCATGACAGGTAAACCAGAATCGAGTATGGCAAAACTGTCGCAAATCCACCTCCAGATCACCGTGGCGACAGAGGCATGCCCGCTGAACCTGGCTCCGACCTCCAGTACGACTGCAACGCTGGTGATGGGTGACGCGCTGGCAATAGCGCTAATGGAAGCACGCGGTTTTACCGCCAATGATTTTGCGCTTTCTCACCCAGGCGGCGCATTGGGTCGTAAGCTGCTGCTACGTATCTCTGATGTTATGCACACCGGTGACTTGCTACCTCTTATCGAAGAGCAGGCCACCATTAAGGATGCCTTGCTGGAAGTGTCGTGCAAAGGATTAGGCATGACAGCCATTGTCGACAGCCAACAGCAACTAACGGGTATTTTCACCGATGGCGACTTACGCCGTTTGCTCGATAACCGTATTGATATTCACAATACCCCGATCGGCGAAGTCATGACTCGCAATCCGTCGACCATTGCCGCGAACCTGCTTGCAGCTGAAGGCTTAAAGCTGATGGAAGATAAAAAGATCAACGGCTTACTAGTGACTGACCATGGTCGTCTGGTTGGTGCATTAAATATGCACGACCTGCTTAAAGCTGGAGTAATGTAATGACAGAACAAGTAGAAACTATTTACGGTCCGGTCTGTCAAACCACTTATCAGTGTGCTAAAAATATTCGCTTACTGATCTGTGATGTTGATGGTGTATTCTCTGACGGCCGCATTTACATGGGAAATGCAGGCGAAGAACTCAAGACCTTTCATACCCGTGACGGTTACGGCATCAAGTCGCTGATGGGTGCAGGCGTCGAAATCGCTATTATTACCGGTCGTAAATCGGCAATTGTCGAAAACCGGATGGCAGCACTGGGCATTAAACATGTGTACCAGGGACAAGACAATAAAGTCGCTGCTTACCAGGATATTGTTGCTAATCTGGCGATCCCGGCAGAACAGACCGCTTACATCGGCGATGATCTGATTGACTGGCCCGTGATGGAAAAAGTGGGATTATCCGTTTGTGTTGCAGATGGCCACCCGCTACTGGCGCAACGGGCTGATCTGGTAACCCGGATCAACGGTGGCTATGGTGCCGTACGTGAAGTGTGCGATTTAATCCTCGAAGCCAAAGGCGAACTAGACAAACATAAAGGGTTAAGTATATGACCTTGCAAAGGCTACTCTATGCACTGTTACTGATCATTTGTGCATGGACTGGCTACTACTTGCTAGAGAAAAACTGGCAGGCAGATATACAAATAGAACCCGATGCAGAAAAGCCGCTGTTTACTGGTAGCGTGGTCTCCAACACGGCATTTACTGAGTCAGGTATACGCAGTTATCAAATTGATTCAGACCATTTAGAACACTTTAGCAAAAGTGGCGATACCGACTTTGTTAAACCCGTGCTCTGGGTATATCGTAATGGTGAAAATACCGAATGGCGCATCAGTTCAACTACCGCCAGACTGGATAAAAACCAGGTACTGCAAATGACGGGGAATGTGCGCATTTTTAACTTACTGCCAGAATCGGCCATCAAGGTTATGCAAACTGACAATTTACGACTTGACTTGATCAGCAAAGATTTTGATACACAAGATCATGTTGTAATTACCGGCACCGCCTTCCAGAATGAAGGGACAGGGATGAAAGGTAATATGGACCGCAGTGTGGCGACCTTATTGAAGAATGTAAAAGGTAGATATGAAGCTTTATAAGATCAGTAGCCTGCTGTGCCTGTGTATCAGCGCATCAAGCTGGGCGTTAAGTAATGATACAGAGCAGCCTATTTATATCGACTCAAACAGCCAAGAGCTTGATATTCAAAAAAATATTGTCACCTTCACTGGCAACGTCATTCTCCGCCAGGGCAGTATTGATATTCGTGCCGACAAAGTTGTCGTCACCCGGCCGAATGGTCAGGAAGGAAAAGAGACCATCGATGCTTACGGTAAACCGGCTACCTTTCATCAGATCATGGATAACGGCAAACCCATTGATGGTGCTGCCCTTAAAATGCGCTATGAGACCGCCACAGAATTCTTAAAAATGACTGATGAGGCGATCCTTATCCAGGATGGCAGTGAAATTCAGGGCAAAATCATCAGTTATAAAATTGATGAACAAAAACTGGTTGCTGAAAGTGGCAAGAAGAAACGTGTCACGACCATTTTGCAACCAAAACAATTGAATAGTAACAAGAAATAAGCGACGCGCATGGCAAAGCTAAAAGCAGAACACCTGGCCAAAAGTTATAATGGCCGAAAAGTCGTCTCGGATGTAAGCCTTGAAGTAGAATCTGGCAAGATTGTCGGGCTACTAGGGCCAAACGGTGCGGGTAAAACCACCTCTTTCTACATGATTGTAGGCTTAGTCGCTCGCGATGAAGGTAAAATTACGATTGATGATGTCGACATTAGCTTACAGCCAATGCACAACCGTTCACGAATGGGGATTGGCTACTTACCGCAAGAAGCCTCAATCTTCCGTCGCCTGAGCGTTCACGACAACCTGATGGCAGTCCTGCAAACCCGCAAGGAACTGACCAAAGAAGAACGCCAGGATAAACTGGAAGAATTACTGGATGAATTCAACATTCAGCACATTCGTAACAGCTTAGGTATGGCATTATCCGGTGGTGAACGCCGACGGGTAGAAATCGCACGTGCGTTAGCGGCTAACCCTAAATTCATTCTTCTTGATGAACCTTTCGCCGGGGTTGACCCAATATCTGTGATCGACATCAAAAAGATCATTGTCCATTTACGCGATCGTGGGCTTGGCGTCCTAATTACCGATCATAATGTTCGAGAGACACTGGATGTGTGTGAACATGCCTACATTGTAAGTCAGGGGCAATTGATTGCTCATGGTACGCCATCTGATGTATTAAATGATGAACATGTAAAACGCGTCTATCTGGGTGACCAGTTCCGTCTATAGTTATAAATAGGGACGAACTAAAGGCGAGAGGCTTAGTACTTGGTACGAGATGCTCGACACTCAGCTCCACGCACAAAACAATAATGACAAGGTGCATAAACACGAATGAAAACCTCGCTCCAGCTTAAGCTAGGCCAACAATTGGCAATGACGCCACAATTGCAGCAAGCCATACGTTTGTTACAGTTATCTAGCTTGGATCTTCAGCAAGAGATCCAGGAAGCCTTAGACGGAAATCCATTGCTGGAACTCGAGGAAAGCCCCAATGACACCGAGTCATCAACCGATGACAAAGCCAATGAGTCGGCCAGTGCTGAGCTTACCGCTTCAGAACAACCGTCATCAGAAAACACCGCTTCCGACAATGAGCAAAGCGAACCTGAACCGTTCGACACCTCAGACGTCATAGAAAAAAATGAAATGCCAGAAGAGCTCCCGGTAGACACCACCTGGGACGATGTCTACAGTGCCGGCACCGGCACTACAGGTATCGCGATGGATGATGAGATGCCGATCTATCAGGGGGAAACGACCGAGTCGCTTCAGGATTACCTGATGTGGCAGGTTCAGCTGACGCCGTTTAGTGAAACGGATGTAGCCATTGCTACCGCCATTATCGATGCTGTTGATGACAAGGGCTATCTCACTTGCTCTGCCGAAGATATTCAAGAGAGTATGGGCGACGACGAGGTCGAACTCGACGAAGTCGAAGCCGTATTAAAACGCGTACAACAGTTTGACCCGCTCGGTGTAGCATCTCGCAATTTACAAGAATGCCTGTTGCTCCAGCTCGCCACTTACCCCGGTGATACGCCATGGCTCGCTGAAGCCAAGATGCTGTTAAAAGATCATATCGGCTTGCTCGCAAACCGGGATTATCGACAATTGATGCGGGATGCTAAATTAAAAGAACCCGATCTGAAGTCAGTGATGCAGCTGATCCATGACTTAGACCCGCGTCCGGGTAACCGGGTCGTGCCATCAGAAACAGAATACGTTATTCCCGATGTTTCCGTGTTTAAAGATCATGGAAAATGGATCGTTACCGTCAACCCTGATAGCGTGCCACGTATTCGTGTTAACCAGCAATACGCGGCCTTGAGCAAGAGCACGCGTAACAGTGCTGACAGTCAGTTTATTCGTACCCATTTACAAGATGCTAAGTGGTTGATCAAAAGTTTAGAAAGCCGTAACGAAACCCTGCTAAAAGTTTCCCGCTGTATTGTTGAACACCAGCAAGACTTCTTTGACTACGGCGAAGAAGCGATGAAACCTATGGTACTCAATGATATTGCGCTTGCCGTAGAGATGCATGAATCCACTATTTCACGTGTCACAACCCAGAAATACATGCATACTCCACGCGGTATATTTGAATTGAAATACTTCTTCTCAAGTCACGTTAGTACGGATAACGGTGGTGAGTGCTCATCAACCGCAATCCGGGCACTAGTGAAGAAACTGGTTGCTACTGAAAATCAAGCTAAGCCACTAAGTGATAGCAAGATTGCTACGTTATTGGCGGAACAGGGGATCATGGTTGCAAGACGAACAATTGCAAAGTACCGTGAATCTCTAGCCATTCCGCCATCTAATCAGCGAAAACGTCTGATTTAATCAGATGCCAACAGAAGGAAGATGTCTATGCAAATCAATCTCACTGGGCACCATGTTGAAATTACCCAATCACTTCGTGATTACGTCACCACTAAGTTCGACAAACTAGAGCGCTTTTTCGATAAAATCAATAATGTTCATGTGATTTTAAACGTAGATAAATTACAGCAAGGGGCAGAAGCAACCTTGCACATCAATAGTGGTGAAATCCACGCCAAAGCGGATTCTGAAAATATGTATGCCGCTATCGACGCATTGACGGATAAACTCGTTCGTCAATTAAACAAACACAAAAATAAACTCAATAGTCACTGACCATGCACCTGAGTACTGTATTAAGCCTGGACTGCACTAAAAGTGCAGTCCACTGCTCCAGCAAAAAACGCGCTCTTGAAATTATCAGCGAGATTGCGGCTGAACACTTAGAGCAAAATCCGCACCCCCTATTTGAATGCATGCTGAATCGCGAGAAAATGGGCAGTACTGGAATTGGCAATGGCATCGCGATCCCCCATGGGCGGATCAATAACAGTGATCAGGCCATCGCTATCCTGATCCAATGTCAGGATCCCATCCAGTTCGACGCGATCGATAACCAGCCCGTTGATCTGCTTTTTGCCCTGCTCGTGCCTGATGCACAATGCAAAGAGCATTTAAAAACCTTGTCCAGCATGGCTGAAAAGCTCAGCAATAAGCAAGTTTGTAAGCAATTACGAACTGCTAAAAGCGACGAAGAGCTTTATCAAATCATGACCCATGAATCATAGTCTTATAAGTTGCCCCCTAGTATTTGAGGTATGTCTGCCATGATGTTAATGGTCGTAAGTGGTCGTTCCGGATCCGGAAAGTCAGTCGCTCTGCGCGTACTGGAGGATCTCGGCTACTACTGCGTAGATAATCTGCCGGTTAACCTGTTACCGCAATTTATCCGCTCCGTCGAAGATTACCAGCAAGATATTGCGGTCAGCATTGACGTCCGTAACATGCCAACAGCGCCTGGCGAGATCCAGAAAACCCTTGATTCGCTCAGTAACCAGCTCGACGTCAACGTGATTTTTCTCGATGCCGATGACAAAGAGCTGGTCAAGCGCTATAGCGAAACTCGTCGTCTGCACCCGCTTTCACGAAAAAACATGAGCTTAGAGCAAGCCATTCAATCGGAAAGTTCGATTATGGCGGAGCTGAAAGAACATGCCGATCTGGTGATTGATACCACCAATAAATCCATTCATGATCTGAGTGAAACAGTACGCTCAAGAGTGCTTGGACGCGATTCGCGGGAGCTTATCCTGGTATTTGAATCTTTCGGTTTTAAGCACGGTTTACCAACGGATGCTGATTATGTGTTTGATGTCCGTTTCCTGCCCAATCCGCATTGGGTACCCGAACTCAAACCACAAACGGGGCTGGATCAAGGCGTCAAAGAGTATCTGTCCGGCCACACCGAAGTGATCCAGCTTATCTACCAAATCCGTAATTTTATAGAAACCTGGCTTCCGATGCTGGAAAAGAACAATCGCAGCTATGTGACCGTCGCCATCGGGTGTACCGGCGGTCAGCACCGCTCTGTCTATGTCGCCCAGCAACTGGCCGAGCATTTCCAGCATAGCGGCCAGCAAGTACAGATCCGCCATCGCACGTTAGAAGGGAAATCATGACATTCCTGAGCCGTGAACTGTTTATCAAAAACCGGTTAGGACTGCACGCCAGAGCGGCAATCAAACTGGTTGAATTAGCACAAAGTTTTGAATCCACAGTAACCATCAGTAACGATGAAAAAAATGCAACGGCTGACAGTGTCATGGGCTTGTTAATGCTGGAGTCTGCACAGGGGCAGCAGGTGAGAGTCAGTGCCGAAGGTAATGACGCCCAAAAGGCATTGGATGCCGTGACCGCATTGATTGAAGCGGGCTTTGATGAAGAAAACTAATGGATTAATACCAAATCCATTAATTATCTGATCAATTAAGCGAGAGTTAATGAAATAGGTATAATCGCTAAATTTGCAAATTAACAGATAACGTGAGGTGATTATGGCAGAAATGCTCTCGATCTGCGGCCATAATCCTATTTTCCCATAACCCATCCCCTTCAGCCATCTGTAAAATATGCCTTTCCTCTTAGATCTGGCGGGACAACCACCTTACTATTACGTTAAAATTCCTTCGTTAAAGTTTCTGCGTTAAATTTATTGCGCCATCAAATCACAAGGTCCCATGCCTATGGCGGATGTCTTAGAACAAGATCAGACCCATCAAACACTACAAGAAGTCAACAAGGCCCTGGAAAACGGGATGTTTGTCCATGTACGCCGTATGCTTCAGGAAATGGAGCCGGAGGATATTGCACACCTGCTGGAAGCCTCTCCGCCTAAAGAGCGCCAGGTATTATGGCAGCTCACCGATCCGGAAGAGCAAGGTGAGATCCTTGATGAGCTTTCTGAAGATGTAAAAGACGGCATCGTCTCGCAAATGGATCCAGAGAAACTGGCGGCCGTTACCGAGGGGATGGAAAGTGATGATGTCGCCTACGTTCTGCGTAGCCTGCCTGATGAACGGTATCAGGAAGTACTGGCGCAGATGGATGCCACCGATCGCCATCGGATTGAAAAAGCCCTCGCCTATCCGGAAGAAACCGCCGGTGGGATGATGAGTACCGACTTCATCACAATCCGTGGTGATGTTACCGCCGACGTAGTATTGCGTTACCTGCGTATGAAGGGTGAATTGCCAGAGGCCACCGATGCCCTTTACGTGGTTGACCAGAATGAACAGTTAATAGGTCACCTTTCACTGGCGGCGCTGATCACCGCCCAGCCGGACATCGAAATCCGTGAAGTGATGGAGGATGCCGATGAAGCGATCCCCGTTGATATGGACGACAGTGAAATCGCCAACCTGTTTGAGCGACGTAATTGGCTATCAGCCCCTGTTGTGGATACCAATAACCACCTGGTCGGTCGTATCACCATTGATGACGTGGTCGATATTATTCGTGAAGATGCCGAGCACTCGATGATGAGTATGGCGGGTCTGGATGATGATGAAGATACCTTTGCCCCGGTAATGAAGTCAGCCCGACGCCGGAGTATCTGGCTCGGGGTGAATGTTCTCGCCGCGCTGGCTGCAGCCTCCGTCTCTAACCTTTTTGAAGAAACGTTAGATCAAATGGCAGCCATTGCGATTTTAATGACCATTGTGCCATCGATGGGCGGGGTTGCCGGAAACCAAACCGTCGCTCTGGTTATTCGCGGTTTAGCCGTCGGTCACATCGGTGATTCGAACACCCGCTGGCTACTCAGTAAAGAAGCTCGGGTGGGCCTGATTAACGGCCTGTTGTGGGCATTCATTATTGGTGGGGTTGTTGTCGTGTGGAAGGGGAACCTGGTTCTCGGCGTGATCATTGCCGGCGCTATGCTGACCAACCTGTTAGTGGCAGGTATTGCTGGCGTAACGATCCCGGTTATGCTCAAGAAGTTTAATATAGATCCGGCACTGGCTGGCGGGATGGCCCTGACAACCATTACCGATATCGTCGGCTTATCGGTCTTCCTGGGATTAGCGACGATATTTTTGATCTAGAGGTGTGAGTTACTCGTTTCGAGAAGCGAGTATCGAGAAATAAAAAAGCGAGAGCCAAGGCTCTCGCTTTTTTGTTTTAGAATCTGGGCCCTGGGCCTTGCAAGCAGGATTCAGTAACCGAACTTCGTCATTCCGTAAAGTGAGGGACGAACTTATACGGAATCTAAGGCGCACACGGTTAGAACTGGATCCCGGATATCTCGTGCCTCGATTCCGGGATGACATGTTTAAGCACTTCAACGATTCATAGTTTATATGAAAGAATACTAGAAACTAGAAACTAGAAACTAGAAACTAGAAACTAGAAAAGCCTATAAAAAAAACGAGGTAATAACCTCGGTTTTTTTATTGATTCAGCCCCTTACTCGCCGGCGATTTTCATCGTATCGAGCAAAATTGATCCGGTCAGGATCTGACTGCGTGTTTCGGTATCAGTACCAATCGCAACGATATTTTGCATCATATCTTTAAGATTGCCGGCAATCGTAATTTCACTTACCGGGTATTGGATTTCGCCATTTTCAACCCAGAAGCCAGCCGCACCACGGGAATAATCGCCATTAACGATATTTACCCCTTGCCCCATTAGCTCAGTAACCAACAGTCCGCGATCCATTTTTTTCAGCATCTGGGCAAAACTTTCACCCGTCGATTTCACCAGCCAGTTATGAATACCACCGGCATGGCCGGTTGGCTGGCGGCCCATTTTTCGTGCCGCGTAGCTGGTCATCAGGTAGGTTTGCAACACGCCGTCTTTGATAATTTCCAGATCGTGTGTCGCCAACCCTTCGCTATCAAATGGCGTACTTGCCATTCCCCGCAAAATATGTGGTCGCTCACTGATATTCAGCCAGTCAGGGAAAATCTGCTCACCCAGTTGATCTAGCAGGAAAGACGACTTGCGGTATAAATTCGAACCGCTGATCCCCATAACCAGATGGCCAAACAGACCTGTCGCAATATCGGCGGCAAACATCACTGGAGCTTCACGCGTTGACAGTTTCTGCGCATCAACACGGCCAACGGTACGCTCTGCAGCATGCTGGCCGACACGTTCCGGCGTCCAAAGATCAGAGGCAACACGTGAGGTGGTGTAGCTATAGTCACGCTCCATCTCACCATTTTTACCCACTGCAATCACACAGCAGCTGGTACTGTGGCGACTGGATGCATAACTGGCTAACATGCCATGGCTGTTACCATAAACACGCACGCCATAATGGCTATCATAGCTTGCGCCATCGCTCTGTTTAATGCGAGGGTCAAAATCCAGTGCCGCTTGCTCTGCGGCAATGGCAATTGAAGCGGCGTGATCCGGCTCGGGTTCATCTGGATGGAACAGATCTAAATCCGGAATATCTTTCGCCATCAGCTCTGCAGGTGCAGGGCCGGCAAAAGGATCTACAGACGTATAGTGGGCAATATCCAGTGCCGCCGCGACGGTTTGCGCAATGGCCTGCTCACTGAGATCCGACGTCGAGGCACTGCCTTTTCGCTGGCCGCGATAGACGGTAATACCCAGCGCGCCATCACTATTAAATTCCACATTTTCCACCTCACACATTAAGGTAGAAACACTGATCCCAGTGGTTTTATTAATAGCAACTTCAGCAGCATCCGCTTGTTTGCCTGCGAGTTCTAAAGCTCTCGCGACCGCAGCTTCCAGCTCAACGCGCTGCTGTGCGACCTGTTCTCTTACGTCCATAAAATCACTTTATCTGGGTTTGATACTTATAGGATAACATCGCAAGTGAGGAATTTACGCCCAAAATCGTTATTAAACTGATAAAATAGATTGATTAGCATTTTTAGTGAGCCTGTTATGAGCCGTAAAAACCAAAAAGCCCCATGGGAAAAGGAAGAAGAGATCATCTGGGTAAGTAAAACCGAGATGAAACGTGACATGGATGAGTTACAAAAACTGGGTGAAGAGCTTGTTGCTTTAACACCTAATGGACTAGCAAAGATCCCCCTTGATGAAGACTTATTGTCTTCAATCAAAGATGCGCAACGCTTTAAAAATGAAGCGCGCCGTCGTCAACTTCAATACATCGGCAAAGTAATGCGTTCTATTGATATTGAACCCATTCAGGCGGCACTTGATAAGCTAAATAACAAGCATTCGCAGATGACAGTGGCACTCCATAAACTGGAGCAAAAACGCGATCGGCTAATCGAAAATGGCGACAGCATGATCAATGCGATCATGGTTGATCACCCAGATGCAGACCGTCAGCACTTACGTCAGCTCGTGCGCCAGGCAAACAAAGAAAAAGCCCAGAGTAAGCCAGCAAAGGCCTACCGCGAAATCTTCCAGTATCTGAAAGAGCTGTACCTCGAAAACTAAAGGCTGCAATGCAAGCTGACAGTAATCGCTATAAACCAATAATAAAAACGCCGGCAAATTGCCGGCGTTTTTGTATTCACCGTGATGGCGCTATGGGGATCACTCGGTACCGCCAACCGTCATAGCATCAATCTTCAGGGTTGGTTGACCCACACCAACCGGGACACTCTGGCCCGCTTTACCACAAACCCCAACGCCCAGGTCGATACTGAGATCGTTACCCACCATCGACACCTGTTGCATCGCTTCAATGCCGTTACCAATCAAGGTTGCCCCTTTAATTGGACGAGTCACCTTACCGTTTTCAATCAGGTAAGCTTCAGAGGCAGAGAACACAAATTTACCTGAGGTAATATCAACCTGACCACCACCAAAGTTAGGCGCGTAAATACCCTTCTCAACACTGGCAATGATTTCTTCCGGCGTGTGCTCTCCCGGCAGCATATACGTGTTCGTCATACGAGGCATCGGCAGGTGTGCATAAGACTCACGACGACCGTTACCCGTCGGTGCGACGCCCATCAGACGTGCATTCAACTTATCCTGCATATAGCCTTTCAGCTTACCGCCTTCAACCAGTACGTTGTATTGGCCAGGGGTACCTTCATCATCAATATTAACCGAACCACGGCGATTAACTAATGTACCATCATCAACAATCGTACAGAGCGGTGATGTTACCTGCTCTCCCATATGACCGGAGAACATTGAAGAGCCCTTACGGTTAAAATCACCCTCCAGGCCATGGCCAACAGCTTCGTGCAATAATACACCCGGCCAACCTGATCCCAATACCACGGGCATCGTACCGGCAGGGGCTGCATCGGCATCCACATTCACCAGCGCCTGACGAATAGCTTCATCGGCATAACCCAGCGCGACTTTCTGACCATTTTCTTCACTCAGGAAGTGCTCATAGCCATAACGACCTCCACCGCCTGCGCTGCCACGCTCACGCTTATCGCCTTTTTCCACCAGCACACTGATAGACAGCCGCACTAAGGGGCGAATATCGGCGGCATAGGTGCCGTCAAGAGCCGCCACCAGCACTTGCTCATAAACACCATTAATGCTGACCGATACTTCCTTAATCAATGGCTCTTTGGCGCGAATGTAGCGGTCGATCTCTTCAAGCAACGCAATTTTCTGGAACTTATCAAGGCTGCCAAGCGGATCTACCGGCGCATAAATGCCTGATGGTGTTACCGGGCTGAAAGCCTTAACACTGCCATTGCCGCCCTGGCGTACAATGCCCCGGGCTGCTTTGGCACTTTGGGTTAGTGCTAACTGGTTGATCTGATCTGAATAAGCAAAGCCGGTTTTTTCTCCGGCAACCGCTCGCACCCCAACACCCCGATCGATATTGAATGAACCATCTTTAATAATACTGTCTTCCAGTACTAACGATTCATGCCAGCATGACTGAAAATAGATATCAGCATAGTCAACGTCTCGGGCCGCTATCATACTTAAGATATTATGAAGCTCTTCACGCCCTAACCCTGATTGGGCTAGCATGGTCTTTTCTACAGTATTCAGAGTCATTTATTCTGCTCTTGTAATTTATCGCTGGTGCACACTAAAACGTGCGTGCTGATCCAACGGCATATTGGTTCGGATTGTCTGGTTCAGACCTAAATCGATATCAGCAGTCAGCACCCCTGTACCTTGCTGCTGACAAGCCACAATTTGTCCCCAGGGATCGACGATCATCGAATGTCCCCAGGTTTCTCTGCCTTCATTGTGTTCGCCCCACTGTGCAGCCGCAACTACCCAGCACTGGGTTTCCACCGCCCGCGCCCGTAATAATACGTCCCAGTGGGCTTTCCCGGTCACTTTCGTAAATGCCGCTGGTATCACGATGATATCGGCCCCTTGCTCTCTCAGTGCGGTATATAGCTGAGGGAATCGCACATCATAACAGATCGACAAGCCAATATTGCCAAAGGGGGTGGAGACAACTTTAACTTCATCGCCAGCCTTGAACGTATCCGACTCGCGATAGCTGTGGTGCTGATCTTCCACTTCGACATCAAACATATGGAGTTTGTTGTAATGCGCCTGACACCGTCCCTGATCATCAAACAGTAAAGTGGTGGCCGTCATGGTGCCATCCGGCTGACGGATCGGCATCGATCCTATCAACAACCAGATCCCCAGCTGCTTCGCAATACCTGCCAGCTCAGTTTGTAACGGCCCATCGCCAAGCGGTTCTGCATGGCGCTGATAATCTTCCTGCGAGCCAAACACCAGGGTATTTTCCGGTGTTAAGACTAACCGTGCTCCTTGCAATTGCAGCCCTTTAAGCTTTTTCTTAAGCTTACGAAGGTTAACCTCAGGATCGGAACCTGAATTCATCTGTACTACACCGACTTTTGCCATGACCTACTCCCTGAGCCAATCTCTTCTATTATCGTTAGTTCTTCTTGTTTTAAAGGTATTGATGCTTTCTGTTATTTCGTACTGCCGTTACTTCTCCTCGACGGATTCAGACAGCGAATACTCACCTTTAAATCGCGAACGCTCAGTAACCGTTGGCGATTCAATGGGTCCTTTCACGATATAGTTGATCTGAGTAAAGACATCCACCACCGGTGACAGAGCCGTTGAAATGGCAAACACAAGAACCGCGGTTTGCGGGGCTACCGCAAAAGCCGTTAACACCGGAATACCCGATGTAAAATCAGGGGTAAATTTCACCCGTGCATCAACGGTCTCATTGACAAGATTAGCAGTTCCCTGGATAAACATATCACCAGCCAAGGTCTCCATCTCGATGTTATCACTTTTAAAAATACCCTTGGTGATCTTGCCGGAACCTTTGATGTAGTTAAATGCCAATCCGTCATCAAATATTCCGGTGAAATCCAACTGCATCTTACGCAAAATCGAATCAATACTGAATAAGCCCAGCAAACGCCCGGCACCTCCCACCTCGCTGATGATCCCTTTACCCGTTTCGGTCTTCAATTCTCCGGTTAAGGTTTCCCGGTGTATCGCCCAAGGAGCACCTTGCCACTGAATAGAGGCATAGCTGCTGAATGAGGCATCCTGGATCCCGCCGGATATACCAAATCGCCCCATCAGATCAGAGCTGTTTTCACCTTCAATATCAAAGGCAATTTGGGTCTCATTCTGAACACCATCTAATGTCCAGTGACCATCAAGATTCAGTGCCGTTGTTCCCGAATTCACTTCCAGATTCTGTAACACTAAGGTGTTCTCGTCCCGGTACAACTTTCCAGACACTTTGCCTAACCGGTACCCTTGCAACCAGGCATCCTGGATTTGCAGATCAATGTCAGGCATATGGGCCATCATGCTACGGTCAAAATCCGTCGCAGGTGGTGCATCCTGCTGTGGCACATATTTCTGTTGCGGCTGTTGTTGGTCCACCGGCTGAAAAGCATCAATATTCAGGTGCATTTTCTCCAGCGCGATATTGATCGGCGCACCTTGTGGCCAGAACGCCTCGCCTGTCAGCTCACGGCTACCAAGGATAAAATGCCATTGTTGCTGCTTTTTGCGGACCGCCAGCGAAACATCGTTCCAATCTAAGGTGGCCAGTTTTAGTTTTTTGATCTGAGCATTAATACGGGTAGGTATCGGCAACTCCGGAAATGCGCTCACTTTGCCTTTTGCCGCCGCTTCTCGTTCGCTGTCTCTCACTTCATTAACAACATCGATCCACTTATCGCCATCAAACTTATTGCTGTTAATGCGTATTCCATGCCCTTTTAATGGCTGCTTACGTAGCGCACTTTCACCGATATTCAGCAAACTGCTCTGAATAACCAATCGTTCTGGTTGTAAGTTAATCTGAGCCTGGTAATTACCATCCGGTACAATAATGTTTCCCGACAGTAACTCGGCATTACCAGAGGCATTAACCGTCGCAAACTGAGTCGATGATGGTGATAACGGGTGTCGCAACGGATAAGGCAACTGGCTATTAATCTGCCCGAGCGCCGCTTTCAGCGCGACATCATAATTAAAGCCGGTATCATGTAAGCTGATCCCAACGGTTGCCTGCCATTCACTACGACCAGAAACATGTCTCAATAAGGGATCATTAAATTGTTGCTGAAGTGGCGAGACTTGCCAGTCCCCTCCCAAATCAATATCCAGCTGATACCCCGTATCAACGCTGTTGCCGTTAAAGCCGAATGTCACCGGCTGAGCCAGCAACATCCCCTTAATGTCCTTCGCATTAATAATATCGTTATCAAAACTCAACTGACCATTAACCTGATCCAGTTGTATCGGCGGGGTGTCTATCGCAAGCTGGTTATCAGCAAGGCTGGCCTTGCCCCAGGCGCGAACCTCACTGCCGTCGAATGGGATATCCAGCTGAAAACGTGAACTTACCGGTCCACTCACTTGTACGGTCGTCAGCGCTGCCCCGACGGAATCCACCAGCGGAGTCGACATCATATAGTCGCGGACATCTCCGCCTTGGGCTGCAACATCAATATCTAATTTCAGGTGACCGCCAGCACTCAGCTCTGCCGCCCCCGTCACCCGGGATGCGGTTGCTCCCATGGTTTGAGCATGGCGAGAATCGAGATACATGAAGTCATTTTCAAATAACAGATCAAGTTGCAAATCAGTCAGTAACGGCCAGTTGGTATCAAAACTGAATTTTGCTTTTTCCAGCTGCACATTGGCCTGGAATACCCCCGCATGATTGCTATAGGGAAAATCAGCTAACTCACCATACCAAAGCAATTGTGCGCCTTGTGCCTGACCACCACGAATCGCAGCCGACAGGTAATCAGTCAGATCTCGGCCCAAAGCCAGGGTCGGTAAATAGCGCCAGGTTTCACCGGCATTATTAATAGAAGCCTCGCCATAAAATGATAGCCAGGCAGGCTGCTGAGCCGGAAAATCAAGACGGAATTCGCCATTGGCTTTGAGATGCGGTGTCGCCACCTGTAATTTATCGCTCCATAGGCGCCAGCCCTGCTCATTCACCTGCCAGTAAGCCGTTACTTCACCGCGGTCAATATTCAGGGGGGCCTGGAACACATTGCCATAGGGCAATTGATCATCTTGTAAACTCAGGACGGCTTTGCCTGATGTCATATCCCCGGCAATGTTGGCATTCAGCTTATGTACTTCAGGCAACAGTTCCCATTGCTGCATCCCAAATTGTTGCAGCTGTGCTGAAAATTGCGGTGACCGATCCTGCTTGCTTGCAATGCGAAGATCTGACAATTTGCCCGTCGGCTGCAGAGCATTCAACATCGAAGACAAGCTATTGTCTGCCGGCAGAAAACTGATAAATGGCATCAGACGTTCCAGCTCAACCACACTAACAGCAACCTGCCACTCATCGGGTTGCCACTGTGCAGCAATATCAAATTTAGGCCATAGCAGCTTATCGGTTTGTATTCTCAGCTGATCACTGTCAATGCGCCAGACCGTTTGACCTTGCGGCAGAAAGTGCGGTGTCAATGCGATCAGGCCTTGCTGTATCCTGAACTCATGTGTTTTCTCGCCAGCTTGCCATTGCACATAGCTGTCTTTCAGGCTTACCCGACTATTGGTGAACTGGCCATCTAACAGATCCAGCCACATCTCAAAATCAAGATCACTGGCGGTAATATCTGTCACACCGGACAATCTTTTATTCAACCAGGGCGTCAGGGACAAATTCTGGGCCCGGGCATAAATGCTGCCAGACAAGCTGGGCAAATCACCCTTCTCTGATAAGTTAGCAATCACTTTCAGTTGGTTGAAGTGGGTACCCGCAATGCTGATAACGCCTTCAGCAAGATGCTTGCCTTGAATGTTTTTCCACTTCAGTTCACTGATATCAATTCGTTTTTTATCACCACCAGGCGTCCACAGCGTCACTTTTGAATCGGTTAGTGAAAAATTGCCAAGACGAATGAAAAAAAACTGTTCCAGTCGCTGGGCAATAGAGATGTCGGCATCTGAGGGTTTCTTTGCAGCGAGAGAAGGAATGTTGGGATCAAAGCCCGGTAACTGAGTCAAATCGATATCCAGCTGGCGAATACCAATATCTTTGAAGATCGGACGAAGATGTAATGCCGATTGCCATAAATCAAACTGTAAATCGACTTCGTTGATAGTCGCTAAAGGTTCTGCATTATCGGTCGGAGAAAGCCCGATCCCCTGGAGTTGTATCGACGGGCCAAAGCTGCGCCAATGACCTTCAACATTGTCAACTTGCAGGCTCATGTCGGCTTGTTCGGAAGCCCATTGACGGATCGGCTCACGGAATTCATTTAACTGAGGAAGAAAAAGACGCAGACCACTAATCGCAATAGCGGCCAGTACTAACAGAATCAGTACCAGCCACATTAATCCACGTACCAGACGAACTGGAACTGTTGTCACTCAATAGCCTCGCTTACATCATAACGACGTCAAACTGTTCTTGAATGTATAGCGGCTCAGCTTTTATTTTAACCTGTTTGCCAATGAAGACTTCAAGTTCGGCAAGCGCATGGTACTCATCGCCGGCTAATACATCAGCCACAGCCGGTGCCATATACACCACAAAGCGATCAGCATCATATGCACGGTTTACTCGCGTAATTTCACGCAAGATCTCATAACATACACTTTCAACCGTTTTCACTGAGCCGCGCCCTTCACAAGTTGGACAAGTGCCACACAGTACATGTTCAATACTTTCTCGGGTGCGCTTGCGGGTCATTTCCACTAAGCCCAACTGAGTAAAGTCATTAATATTGGTTTTGACACGATCGAAAGAGAGTGCCTGCTCCAGGGTAGCAAGCACCCTTCGCTGATGATCTTCCGACGCCATATCGATAAAGTCGATAATGATAATGCCGCCCAGGTTACGTAAACGTAGCTGACGGGCAATCGCCTTGGTTGCTTCAATATTGGTATTGAAGATCGTTTCTTCTAAATTACGACGGCCAACAAACGCCCCCGTATTGATATCGACCGTGGTCATTGCCTCAGTCTGATCGATGATCAGATATCCACCGGATTTCATTTCGACTTTACGATCTAATGAGCGCTGAATTTCATTTTCAGTATCATAGAGATCAAAAATCGGCTGTTCACCTGAATAATAGTCAATCTTGTCACTGACTTCCGGAACAAACTCATCCGTAAACTCTTTGAGTTTTTCAAACCCAAGACGAGAATCAACCCGAATACCATCAAGCTCAGTGCCGACAAAATCACGTAAAATACGCTGTGCCAGCCCCAGCTCACCATACAGCATTGATTTAGGTTTATGTTTCGCGCGACGATCCAGTACTTTACGCCACAGATGCTTCAGGAATGCGACATCTTGTGCCAACTCTTCTGCTGTCGCTCCCTCAGCCGCTGTGCGGATAATAAATCCACCCAGATCGTCACAATGTTTCTTCACAATGCCTTTCAGGCGATCGCGCTCTTGTTCACTCTCAATACGCTGAGACACACCAACATGACCTGCACCCGGCATAAAGACCAAATAACGCGAAGGTAAGGTGATGTCGGTAGTCAGGCGAGCCCCTTTCGTGCCCAGCGGATCTTTAACCACCTGAACAACAATGTCCTGGCCCTGACGCACCAGCTCAGAAATATCCCGTACCTGGAACTGCTGCTTCTCATTTTCTGCAACACACTCGGTATGCGGAACAATATCAGAGGCATGTAAGAAAGCTGCCTTATCGAGTCCGATATCGACAAAAGCGGCTTGCATACCGGGCAATACGCGGCTCACCCGGCCTTTATAGATATTTCCGACAATGCCACGCTTGGATTCGCGTTCAATATGTACTTCCTGAAGGTTGCCCCCTTCAATCATTGCAACGCGAGTTTCACTTGGCGTCACATTAATCAGCAGCTCTGTGCTCATGGTTGCCTCAACTTATAAACCTGTAAAATTTTGGACCATGATGTCGGTTTCCATTAGCGGTAACCCCACCACAGCATAATAACTGCCATTAATACGTTCGATAAACTTGCCACCCAGCCCCTGAATACCGTAACTACCTGCTTTGTCTTGCGGTTCACCACTTTGCCAATAGTTTTTAATTTCGTTATCTGACAGTGTTTTAAACCAGACGTCAGTAATCACTAACTGAGTTTCTTCTCGTTCTGCATTCGCCAGGGTAACAGACGTCATCACTTGGTGCTGACGACCGGATAGCAACTTCAGCATGCGCTGTGCATCAGTGAAATCTTTCGGTTTCTCTAAAATAGTATCATCGACAACCACAATGGTATCGGCGCCCAGAACCGGTGTCTGGCCATCCGTTACTTCCACCCCTGCCGCCGCTTTCTCACGGGACAACCGTTGCACGTATCCCGCTGGCGTCTCACCAGACCGGTGGCACTCTTCAACATCCACAACGACACGTTCAAAGCGATAGCCAAGCTGAGTCAGCAGCTCCTTGCGCCGGGGCGAACCCGAGGCAAGGTAGAGTTGTATTGCAGGCATGACGTTCCTATCTATATGATAATTTAACGAATTGAGAACTTACGACGCATCCGTCGTAAAAATAAAAATAGCCAGGGCCACAACAGGAAGTTCAGCAGTATCGCCCATAGCTGTTGCGGATCAAACGTGATCACCGAGACCAGGTATTCGGCCCAGAACTCCACTAATTTACCCCCCAGGGTTAACAAGGCGATAAGCAGCGCTTGCTGCCATAACGACAAATTACGCAGTACCTGGAAGTTCAGCGCTATGATGTAGCACAATACCGACATCATCAAGCCGCGGATCCCTAACGTCGAACCTAGCATCAGGTCCCATAGCAGGCCTACCATCAATGCCGTACCGACATTAACCCGATGCGGCAGGGCTAACACCCAGTAACATGTTACCAATAACACCCATGACGGACGAAAGGGTTCCAGTTCACCAGGCCAGGGGGCGGCCTGTAAAATCAGTGCAACAGTGAAAGACAGCCAGATTAGTAAGCGGCCTCTTGGTCGACTACTCGCCACGAGTTAGCTCTCCTTCCAGTTGGTACTCACTAGGTGTCGGCCACACCAGCAACAAATAACGTAAACGGTCAAACTGAACCGTTGGACGGGCTTTAATCTGAGCAAAAGGACGTTTGTTATCAAACGAAAACTCGGTCACATTCGCCACCGGATACCCTTCGGGGTAGCGACCGCCCAAGCCGGAAGTAACCAGCAAGTCACCCACCTCAATGTCGGTACTGCTCGGCACGTGTTCCAATTGCACCAGATCACTTTCGCCACTGCCGGAAGCGATGACACGGATATCATTGCGAACCACCTGCACCGGAATGGCATGGGTCGGATCAATTAACAGCAATACACGGCTGTTATGCGCCCCGACATAGGAGACCTGACCGACTATGCCTTTTTCATTGATCACAGGCTGGCCTTCATAAACGCCGTCAGTCCGGCCTTTGTCGATCATTACCTGATGACTGTAAGGATCAGAGTCGACCGCCATCACCTGGGCGATCATTTTTCGCTCGTCACGCACAAAAGGCGATCCCAGCAGTTCTCTTAAACGCTGATTTTCCTGCTTTAACTGGTCAAGCAATAACACGTCGCTTTGCATCACCAGTACATCACGCTTGAGTGCTTTATTTTTTGTCAATAAACGCTGGTGTGAGCTCAACTGGCCAGATACACCATCTAACATGTCGCGAGGTAAGTTAGCAGCATATTGAAGAGGGGCGATCGCAGAGTTCAGCAAGTAGCGCACATTAACAAAGGCATCAAAGCGGCTGTCGGCCAGCATAAGGCTGGCCGACAGTAAAATGGCAAGAAACAGGCGTAATTGCAGAGAAGGGCCTCTGCCAAATATAGGTTTCATGTAACGCTATAACCTGTTTTGTCAATTGCCAGGGCTGGCATTATTCCTCGCTGAAGAGGTCGCCACCGTGCATATCAATCATTTCCAGCGCTTTACCACCACCACGCGCAACGCATGTTAGCGGATCTTCAGCTACCACTACCGGAATACCGGTTTCTTCGGTTAACAGACGGTCAAGATCACGCAATAGCGCACCACCACCGGTCAGTACCATACCACGCTCAGAAATATCTGAGGCCAGCTCTGGCGGACACTGTTCAAGTGCAACCATCACCGCCGATACAATACCGGTTAGTGGCTCTTGCAGTGCCTCTAAAATTTCGTTGGAATTCAAGGTAAAGCTACGTGGAACACCTTCAGCCAGGTTACGACCACGCACTTCAATTTCGCGTACTTCGTCGCCAGGATAAGCAGAACCAATCTCGTGCTTAATGCGCTCGGCGGTTGCTTCACCAATTAAGCTACCGTAGTTACGGCGCACATAGTTGATAACGGCTTCATCAAAGCGGTCACCACCGATACGAACAGAAGATGAGTACACCACACCATTCAATGAGATAACGGCAACTTCAGTGGTACCGCCACCGATATCGATCACCATTGAGCCCGTTGCTTCAGATACCGGCATACCGGCACCGATTGCTGCAGCCATTGGCTCATCAATCAAATACACTTCACGGGCACCGGCACCTTGCGCCGATTCACGGATCGCACGGCGCTCAACCTGAGTAGAACCACATGGAACCGCCACCAGTACACGAGGGCTAGGACGTAAAAAGCTGTTGTCGTGCACTTGCTTAATAAAGTGCTGAAGCATTTTTTCTGTCACATAGAAATCGGCAATCACCCCGTCTTTCATCGGGCGGATAGCAGCGATATTGCCAGGGGTACGGCCCAGCATTTGCTTGGCGTCGTGACCGACGGCTGCGACACTTTTTGTTGTACCTGCGCGATCCTGGCGAATGGCAACTACGGAAGGTTCATCGAGAACGATGCCCTGGCCTTTGACATAAATAAGGGTATTGGCGGTACCCAAGTCAATAGACAGGTCATTAGAAAACATGCCACGAAGTTTTTTAAACATAATCTTCGGCTAATCCTGCAAGCTTGAAATTCTTTAAATTGCGCTAAATGTACCAAGGGGCAGGGAGCGAGACAAGGTAAGCTTTGTCAAACCTGCCACAGATCGGCATTTTATTTAATTAAGCAGCTCATTCATGCCTTTTTCACCGCGATAGATGATCCGATCGTTGCCACGGTAGACACCGAAGGTAACGACAGCGGAGGGATCTTCATCGCCATTATCACGCCAGTTATATTGCAACCAAGGGCGATAATAGTCGCCAGCTGTCGGTGCATTTATATCTTCGCAATTTAATACACCACTTTCTGTTGATTGAGGTGATTTTGCCAAGCGCAGCCAGAAACGGACTTGTTCGCGGAAATACTCCGAGGGCTGCGGATCGGCGGAGAGCGAGAAATACTCGCCATCGCTAACTTTACCATCCCCTGCAAAAATAGAGTTCGAGAGGTCCGGTTTCGTCGCCCAGACCACCTGCTTGCAGTAATTGCTGCCATTAAACCGACTGGTACTGTCATCGGTATTGAGAACAAACGCTGTTACCGATGAATCCCAGTATTGTGCACGAACAGGTACATTGACCGCTTTATCGAACTGACTGTTTGCATCGTCAAGTTTCAGACGGCCATAACGGGCTGTAATATTACCCGCCAGCGAGATGGATTTTACCGGGGTTACGTCATCTGCATTACGTAACTCTAAGTCTTGGTCGGCAAAGTCTGTACAGCCTCTGGTAGCACAATCCGCAGGTGTCTTGACGACTAATCCTACCCGCACGTCATAAGGTCCATCAGGTCTGGTGGTTTTTGGCTCACTGGTAATGACATCCCGCAAAAAACCAACTGCACCCTTATCAAGCGTTAGCGTTAATGTTGCTTGCGACCAGCTTTTGGCCCACGGCGGTAATGACGGTAATACGGATTTATCCAGACGCGGGGTTAGCTCATTCTTCTTGGTGTCAGTTACACCGCCATCAATCGCCACTAAATCCAGCTCTTCCTGATAGCCCGCAGAAAAATCACCGTAATTTAACGTCGCGCCTCCCCCCGTATTCTGAGCCTCAACCTCAAAGCTCGTCTTGAACGCCTGATCCATATAAGTGAATTTATCAGGAACAGTATCCACTAACTCACTACTCTTTAAAGCAAAGTGATGGGGATAAAAACGGCCCAGAGTAGCGACGCCCTGATCCAGCGTCATTCCTAGATAGGTCGCATCGGCCTGCAGCCACAGGCTTCCTGCCTCACTCCAGGTCAGGTTACTCACGGTTAAACCATCTTGTGCCTGCTGTTGGGTAAATGACGCAGAGATTGTTCCAGCCAACACACCGTTATTCGCCGTCCCTTCATCAGGAACCGGAGAATGAGGAACATCAGGAATAGATACATTCAGCGGTGCTGACAAATTCAGTGCCTCTACAGAATAATAATTAGGCGTCGTCGGCACCTGGCACCAGGTATTCCCTGTTGTAACAACGTCGTTGTTACTGTCACCACTATTATCAGAATCAGGATTAGCTAAACTCGATGTCCAGATAATAGGTTTAAAGGTAACACTGAATGTTTCGCCAGCCGCTGCAAAGCCATTTCCTAACGAAGATGTACCGGAGAAATCTGTTTTACCGCCAGCCGATTGAATACCACACAGCGCAAAAGTATACGGACGAGAAAGTATAACCACTTTGCCTTTCAGCCCTTTCCAGCTCCCTTCATGGTCGTCACAGTCAGCACTGTTGGTCTCGCAGTCTTGCGGCTTCCATTCATCATCAGCCATCTCGAAAGATATTTCCCCAGCATCGTTGTAGGTAACGGGAAGAAGCGCTTTCCCCTGCTTAAACTGGAGGCTTTTTGCTATTGAACCGCCACCGACAAGCGTTGAACCATTAATATCCAGATTCTTACTACCGGTTGTCGGCTGAACATAGTCCAGAGAGATAATACTTAATGACTTATTTTCACCGTCGACCTTACCGTAATCTTCGATCACTTCACATTTCGCCCCCGTATCTGCCACCGCCTCGATCAATAAGGTTTCGGTTTTTCCGGCAACCATTTTGGCGGGGTCACCACCATTAACCCGAAAGCCAAAGGGTGCAAAACGATAAGGCCCGGCGTTATCACTCAAATTACCTGTCGTGCCAGCTATCGTAATGTCGCCAGCAGTCTTGCTCTGCAACCATAACTTCCGCTGCCCGCTGGGCAGAGTGGTTGTTATATCTTCCTCGCTGCATTCTTCCGCATCTTCTGTCAGTGCCCAGCAACTGTTCGTCGGATTGGCCGAGGTCACTGACACGTTCAGTGTTCCGGAATAATCTGCATCGAGAGCCCCGTTTTCTTTGCGCACGGAGAATGTCACCGGCATCCGCTCGCAGGTCAAACCAAATGCACTTTTCGGCGTGATCTTCAGGGTGTTCTTCGGTTGAGGATCAAAACACTCGCTCTTTCCGATAATATTCGCGCGATTACTTAGCTGTAGCTGGCAGGCCGTTACCGCGCCGTTCAAAGTCATCGCATTGGATAAGGCCACCGGCCCCTGTGAATAGATCCTGCCGTTAATCTGCCCTGTGGCATTGATATTGACCGCATAGTTAGTGTTAACTTGCGGCTGCCTATCTGGGTAGTTTTCAGGCAAAGGGCACGCTTTTCCCGAATTATAGGCAAAAATCGTCAAATTATCGGTCAGGTTTGAGGTGTTCACCGATCCCGGCGCACCTATATTTAGGGCATCCTGTACATGGAGAACGACATTGCCATTGATGGTGATCTGGCCGCGAATATCAGCGACATCCATCCAATATTCACCTGCAGGAAAGGTTAAATGCCCATTAGGTTCAACCGCTAAACTATATTTATAAAATGTTTTCGGTAAAGCCGTTTCACTCCCGTTTTTCACTACCTTATTTTCAATCTCATGTAATGCCTCCGATGCATCCCAGTGTAGTATTTTTTTTTGCGCCATCTTGCCATTGAGCAAACACTTCTGGCCTTGATTACTATCGGCAACCATACATTGGCCATCGAGCCACTCGTCTAAGGGATATGCCGGTGGGCTATATGCGGGGTAATCTCTAATAATCTCATTGGTAAAGCCGATCTTATGTTCACTGATATTATTTATTATTGTTGCAGTGTCAGAGGTAATTAAATTATGCGTATTACCTTTCCAGGTCTGAACCGGCCCCGGAAACAGCTCACAATAATCGGGCTCTGATGGTTCGGGTGGTTCCAAAGTTCCGCTGCAATTTGAAGTTTTTATCTTCGCTCCATTAACATTAATCTTAATGTTATTACTCAAACCTAAATGAGCGATCGACAGTGACTTAATCGGCTGTATCCATTCCTGATAAAGATCAGTACGATACATGTAAATTTTCAATGTCTTAGTGCCGGGACTATTGTGCAGCCATATGTCATAACTGCCGCCCATGACAGTCAGGTCATCTTTAATAAGGGCTGAGTCATCGTTTTTATTTGTCCATAAGGTTTTTTGCTTCCAGTTTTGTCCGTTCGCAATAATACTCTCTTCCTGAATACTGTTTTCAATCCTGAGAACAATATCAAAGCCTCCGTTGATCTGCAGACTACCGCATGACGATGCCGCATTTACCGACAGGCTGAAAAAGAATAGGATCGCGCTGAAAGCCGCCCGGCAATAATAGCTCATTACTTCAACTCCTTCGCCCATGCTTCCTGTACCCGCACCATCTGGTGCTTACCTGTGCCGCATGTTCCGGTACTTTCCAGCTTGTAATGTGTCACATTGCCCGCGGAGGTCGGGACAGTGAACGCCTCGCAGATCACGCTAGCCCGGCAGTTATGAAAGTTTTCTGTCGCAACAGGGAAATCAGCGGAAGCCGCACACAGGCTAACCGTTGAGCCGTCATCGATTGGAAAGAGCCGATTCAGCCCCCACTCGATACCACTATGGGCGGCAAACCAGGCCCGGGTTCCCAGCACTTCACGGGTAGTGGTATCACTCTGCGACCAGTTGATTTTCATCAGCCCCATCGCCATCACCGCCATCACTGTAATGACAAAGATAGAAACCATTAATGCGCTGCCTTGCTGTTTGCTACGGAACATTGATCACCTGCACATCATGGCTGTATTGGGTTTTCTCACCGTTCTGACTGAACGCCAACTGGAAGTGAACTAAGGCATTTCGGTTTAGCGAGGCGTGCTCTAGAGTGAAGCGACTTTCAGTGAATACAATATGCTCTGCTAATGGCACAGCGGTAGAAAAAGCTGTCGTACCAATGTTTCTTACCGCCCGGGTTAACTGGCTGCCAGAAATGCAAAGTTGGGCATCAATACCATAGATATAAAAACGCCCGGAAGCCGATTCACTGGCAAAGGTCGTTGGGCTATTAAAACTGATCGTCCAGGGCTGAGAGCCCGCCACTTCCTTGATCGCGGCAGAACGCGATGCTGAGGTCAAATCAGCCATCCTGACCGGGTTGATCACCAGCCTGCGGTCTGCGATCTCGGCATCTGTACCTTCCACCGAACTCGACATGACTCCCTCTAAAGTGTCTATCTCTTCAAGCGTCTGATTGGTATAGAAACCAGCATATTCAATCGGGGTGAAAGTAATACACTGATTATCACCGGAAACCGTCAGGCTGTTGGGAACGGCATGGCGGATCTCACGCGCAATACGTTCTGCGGCAAAGCGGGCCTGTGACTGCAACTGTTCCCGATCGCGATTTTGAATATAACCTTGGGCGCCGAGCTGCAAATAACTGCCTATCCCCAAAGAGATCACACTCAGCACAATCAGGGACATAATGATTTCTATCAGGGTAAAGCCTTGTGAGTATTTACTGACTGGCATTAGTAATTACTCCGGTAGGCTGAAAACTGGTAGGTGCCGTAACGCCCCGCATCAACCGTCAGGTTGATCCGCTTGTGGCGGCGATTGGCTTTGACACTGGCATCATCGGCCTGATCATCAAAGTTCGAGTCATAGAAGACATCAACGGATACCAAAAAATTCTTATATTGCTCATTGACGTCGGAGCCCAGCACATCCGCAATATTACCGCGCGGATCCGTACAGCTGCGATTATCCCCAACCCAGCAACCGATATAGTCATCAACATCATTTAACTGGGTACGATTTTCACTGCCATCCGGCCCCAGAGCCGTAGTGCAGGCAAGCGGCGTAATTAAAGGTAAGTCCGGGTGAACATCATCACAGCGAAAACGCTCACCGTTATCATCGCTGTTGTGATCAAACTTGCGCGCCAGAATTTCCGTCATAAACGCATTGGCCAATGCTGAAGCACGCGCCTGATAATGGGGGGTGGCTGATTGCTCTATTTGAGGGAATAAAAAGCTAGTCAAGGTCACCATCGCTATGCCCATGATCACGATGGCAATAATGCCTTCAATCAGGGTGAAGCCTTTACTCTTTTTTACCGACTTAATATTTACGGGCTTCATACACAATCACCTTCGTGGATAAAGCCTTCGCTGTTGATACACAAACTGGCGGTTTCCCCATTACGGGAGCGAACCGTTACTTTACAGCCTGAGGTGCAGATAGGCTCCCCCGACGCATCAACCGGGCGGCCGAGCAAGTTAAAATAGATATTGGTTACCGACAACGTACTAAACGTGACTTCTGCCTGATCACCCCGCAGCACATCGCTGAACATATCATCGTCACTCGTGCAGGATTTGGGACGACCAAAGCGGCTGTTTTCCTCATCCGAAACATTGGTGACCACCAGTCGCTGGCAGGCATTGATGGTGCCATCGGTTTGCATCGCGGTAATTTGGATTTGGCGGGCAATCGAAATAGCCTGATCGCGGGCAACATGGGCGGTAAAACTGCTTTTACCGATCAGACGACTGGTAGCGGTGACACTAATGATCCCAAGCAGAAGAATAACGATGATGAGCTCAACCAATGTAAAGCCTTGCTGGCGGTTTTGCATTGCCTACTCCATTGGTAAAACTAGAACTATTTTCTGAATACTCACGCTCAGAACATTCAGAAAATAGTGCCTAAAAAAAGGCACTATTAAGTATTTTTAGCTTTTCTCGCAGCCTGTACCGAAGATAATGGTTGTTTTCGCAGCAGAGGTGACAGCAGTTCCTGTTGCTGCGGTGTATGTCACAACACACTTGGACGCATCAGTTTCACCTTTAAAGCCATAAGTGATTGAGCCAGTCACCGTAGATACTGCAGTCCAATCATCATTCAGACCAATAACGGCAGCCCCAATACCAGTTGCTGTTGCTGTCGGATAACCGAAGCTAGTCGCAATACCATCAACATCTACAACAGTACTACTACCGTCTGATGATTCTTTACCTTCAATTGCCGCTTTACCGTAAACAATACCGGCGCCACCATTAATCGCCCCTTTCAGACCTTGCAGCGACGCACTACGTGCATCATCCTGCAGGTTTAAAAACTTAGGTGCTGCGGTTACCGCCAGAATACCCAGAATGACAATTACAACCACTAACTCAATCAGCGTAAAACCGCCTTGACGTTTCATAACTCTCTCCAAATTATTTTAAGTTCACTTCGACTCGGCCAAGGGCCGGCGTATACGTGAATGAATGGCCTGCTTCAACATCTGTTGAACCAGCGCCGTTGGTACCGGCCGAAGCCAGTTGGTAGTAACGGCAAAACTTGCTGGCGTCTGAACCATCTGCCTTGACGTAAAATAAAAAATTCCCCTTGGCTGCATCTGCCTGTGAGACGGTTGCCTGCGGCGGGTTTTGTAACAAGTTGTCAATCAGTGCCAGGCAGTCACTACCTGTCACACTGCTGACGTCACCGGTGCTGCTTGTTTCTAATGCGAACGGATAACCATCACGTACCGTGTTGTCATCTGTCGCTTTGGTTAACGCAAAGTCAGTACCATCGTAATTGACCTTATAATCACCATTGGTATCGACCGGGCGACCATACGCTTCCCACTGGGCGCGAGCAGATAAAACCGCCGTGGCATAACCACCGGCAACACCTTCAATCGAGGCTTTTTTGGCTTCATCAGTGATCTGGAGAAAACGAGGCAATGCCGCCGCCGCCAGCAGGCCGACAACGATAATCACTATAACTAATTCAACGAGGGAAAAACCCGTTTGCTTTCTCTTCATTCATCAACCTGTTCGTCAACTAATTCGTCAACCGGCCCGTCAAAAAACGGCCTTATTGCGTCAAAATACCGTTAATGTGTATTGTCTCATTTTCATAAAATAATTCCAGCCACCTGCCGTCACTTATTTGGTAAATACAGGAGTTATAAGGCGCTGACTTCAAAGTTTTTTTATCAAAAAGATCAATGTATGAAGCGGACTGACTATTGTTCGATAACAAATCCCACATTTCTTTACAGTTAACATTCCCGCCGCGAATAACTACCGGCCAACCAAGAGCCGTAAAACCAAACGTGATCCCATTGCTCTCGGCCACTTCCGGTTTATCATTGAGTTCCCATAACTGACGCAGGCTAGAGGCACTTTCATAAAAGCTCCTGACCGTCACCTTTACAATAGTTTGATCCGCTTTATCACTCACTCGAGACCATTGCATCAGCAGGGTGGTGATAAGTACCAGAATGACCGCAAACCAGATAAATCCGTTAAACCTCGCTCTTTGCAGCCGATCAAACGCCTCTTGCAACATCAAGCATGCCCCACATTGGCAAGAAAATACCCAGGGCCAAAATCAGTACCATTACCGCCACCACCAGCAGCAAGAGCGGCTCTATTCTGGCCGTCAGGGTTTTCAGATCGTAATCCACTTCCCGATCGTAAAAATCCGAGACTTCAAGCAACAGCTCGTCGACTTGACCGGTCTCTTCGCCGACAGCGATCATCTGTAAAACCAACGGGGTAAAGACCCCTGACTGAGTGGCGGTACTGGCAATGCTATTACCGCTTTCAATACCGTTTTTCATTTCAATCAGGCGGTTTTCTAAATAACGATTTCCCAGTGCTTCTGCGGCCATTTGAATGGCCTGGTTTAACGGCACACCGGCACGAAGCATCAACGAGAAAGTACGGGAAAAACGTGACATCTGGGCCCGGTTAACGATATTCCCGATAACAGGCACCTTCAGCCGCCAGCTGTCCCACTTTTCTTGCCCGGCAGGTGTATTACGCCAGATCTTCACGCCTAACCAAGACGCGATGCCCCCCCCCAGCATTAACGGCCAGTAACCGACAAAGAAATTCGATGTGCCAATTAATATTCGGGTCGGCAAAGGTAAATCGACCCCGAAACGGGCAAACATCGAGGCAAACTGCGGGATCACCTTGATGTTTAAGACCACCATTGCCAGCATAATGGCCGACAGAACAAAAATCGGATACCGCATCGCTGATTTGATCCGGCGACGGGTTTCCATCTCTTGCTCAAAATAGTTGGCGAGCTGTAACAGTGACTCATCCAGCCGACCGGTATTCTCACCGACATGGATCATCGACACGAACAGATCAGAGAACACCCTCGGATACTGTTTCATCGCGGCAGATAAAGATCGGCCATTGGTCAGCTCGGTGGTGACAGCTTCTATTGTTTGTTGCAACAACGGGTGGCCGGCACTTTGCCCCAGCCCTTTGATTGCCCGCAACAGCGGTACGCCGGCTTTGGTCAGGCTGTAGAGCTGACGGCAGAAAATCACCAGTACTTCCAGCGGAATAGTACTTTGAAATAACGATTTGAAGTCAAAGCCTGCGCCTTTCACTGAGCCCTGACGGATCTCAAGCGGGATCACTCCCTGACGCATCAGCAGATCAGCGGCGACCTCTTGACTGGCTGCCTCTATCTGCCCTTTTTTCATCTGGCCCTGATTGCCGCGGCCGCGGTAATTAAAAACTGGCATAATTCACTTCCTAGCCCAGTATGCCGTCATTAAGATCACCGTCACCCAGCAGCACCACTTCATCTAAGCTGGTTCGGCCTGCCAGTGCCAGCTCCATGGCTGACATTACCAGCGGTTTATAGCCTTCTGCTTCCCGGGCGATCTGACTGAATAACACCGCATTATTGTCACGTAAGGCATCCATCATCGGTAGATCCATTTCCAATAGTTCAAATACCCCGATCCGGCCTTTATAACCGGTAAAGTTACAGGTTTGACAACCTCGGCCACGACGGAAATCCCGATGCTGATGTTGTGGAAAACGCGCCTTAAGCCACTGCATTTTAGGCATGTCCAATTCATCGCTTTCACCGCAATCACTGCAGACACGCCTGACCAGACGCTGCGCCAGCACGGCGCGTACCGCACTGGCGACCAGATAGCCCGGCGCTTCCATATCCATCATTCGCAGCGCACTGTCAATGGCATTGTTGGTGTGCAGTGTTGACAGAACCAGGTGACCGGTTAGTGCCGAACGCAAACCAATTTCCACCGTTTCCTGATCGCGCATCTCCCCCACCAGAATAATGTCAGGATCCTGACGCAGGAAAGTACGTAATATCGAAGAGAACGTCAGGCCGATTTTGCTGTTCACCTGTACCTGATTCACCCGCGGCAATCGGTATTCCACCGGATCTTCCGCCGTTATGAGTTTTTTCCCCGGCTTATTGAGTTCACTCAGCGCCCCGTACAAAGTAGTGGTTTTACCTGAACCCGTCGGGCCGGTAACCAGGATCATGCCATGCGGGCGTTTTAGCTGGCGACGGAAACGCTGCACGATATCTGACGGCATGCCGACCTCGTCGAGGCTGAGGATCCCCGCCGACTGATCGAGCAGACGCATAACGACGGATTCACCGTACTGAACCGGCATCGTCGATACACGAACATCAACCGAATGACCTCGGACTTTGACGTTGAAGCGACCGTCTTGCGGCAAGCGTTTTTCCGATATATCCAGCCCACTCATAAGCTTAAGACGCAATACCAGCGCTGAGGCGACACTTGATTCATTCAACAGGGTTTCATGCAATACGCCATCGATACGCTGGCGGATCCGCAATACATCTTCATCAGGTTCAATGTGAATATCTGACGCTCCCACCTGAATGGCATCTTCAAACAGTGAGTTGATCAGCTTTACAACGGTAACGTCTTCGTTATCGCTGTCATCCAGGCCAAAAGAAAATACTGATTCGGTTCGGTGCTCCGCATGCAGCTGCTCGGCAAAAGAGACGATTTCTTTGGTACGCCGGTAATAGCGATCAAATGAGGCAATCAACTGTCGTTCCGGGGCAACCACCAGTTCAACCCGGTACTCACCCAATTGATCAAACAGTGCTTCCTGAGCCGCAAGATCAGCAGGATCACTCATCGCGACACGCACCGTATCACCACGCAGGCTGATCACTAAGGCACGCAAACGTCGCGCATGCACTTCAGACAATAAAGCCACTGCTTCGGTATCAACCGAGGCACGGGTCAGATCAACCAGCGGAATATCTAACTGGCGGGATAAGAATGACAGCATCTGCTGTTCAGTTAAGAACCCCATGCTGATCAGGGTATCACCGAGTTTACGCCCGACAGTCCGCTGCTGGACCAGAGCCTGCTCTAATTGTTCCTGAGCAACAATACCTTCTTCAACCAGTAGATCACCAAGACGCTTTCTTAATTTGATTTGCATGGTCTCAGCCCCCCTGAGCCGCCAGCACCGACAGACGCTGCTGGATAAATTGTTGTGATTGTTGTGAAACACGCCCCATTAACAGCGCCTGCTGATACGCATTTTGCGCTTTATCGAGACTGCTGCTGCGCTCTAACGCGATACCAAACCCCATCCACCAGCGCCCGTCATAGGGCTCGGCTTTAACCAGTTTTTGATAGCTGTCGAGTGCCAGTGAATTGTTTTTTAATTGCTGCGCTAAAGCACCGCGCATAGCCAGATAGCCACGGTGGTCTTGCTTTGGCACCCGAGTTAACACATTCAGTGCCGCCTGCTGCTGAGATTCATTAACCAGTAATTTAGCTAAAGTCAGCCGCAGATCAGGCTGCTCCCCCTCTAATGACAGGCCTTGCTGCAATACTGCAATCGCTTCTCGGGTATTGCCCCGGCCATAATAAAGGGCCGATAACTTCTGCCGGGAAGTAATCCAGTCTGGCTGGTATTTCAGTGCCGATTCGAGATAAACGATGGCTTTCTTGCTGTCGCCTTCTTTGAGCACTTTCATGGCTTTACGGTATTCAATATCAGCCAGTTGTTTGCCATTGAGTTCTACGGTTTCAATACTCAGCCCATCATTGCTTTCCAGTGATTCCGGCTCAGTTTCTGATTGTGCCTGCCGTGCTGCGGGTTCAGCTTTTTGAGCATTTACCACTTTCAGTCGAACAGGTCGAGGCTGGTCTGTTGTTGTCTCTTGCGGCTGAGGTTTCAGCGATTTTATCTCTTGTTTCGGCTCTGGCTTCGGCTTTGTCTCTGGCTTCGCTTTAACGATCACCGGTACCGGTTCAGAAACCGGCTCAACGATCTCTTTAGCTTCCGTTTTAACGACGTTGAGCGGTTCAACATCAAGCGCGGCCGCTTCTTGCTCTGATACAGAAGATGTTGCTGCTATGATCTGCTCAGAGGCTATGTCTGTCTGACTATCCGCTTTCACAACTGACGTAACTTCTGATCTGGCAGCTTGTTCGTCTGGTACCGGTTCTGAATGATTTTGCTGTCCCAGCCACCAGCCAATACCGCCGGCCAAAGCGGTAACACAGACGCCTGCTAGCGCCCATAACGGCCAGGTTGTTTTCGGAACCTGCTTTATCTTTGCCGCCACTAACGGCTCTTTGGCTGGTATTTCTGCTGTTTTGTGCTGCGCAAGCTCATTGAGCATCTTGTTAATTTCGCTCATGCTTAATGCCATCCCCATAATACGGGATAGGTGCACGTCGGCTGACGCGCCCCTAATGTATCTTTAATCGCCATCAGTAATTCTTTCCGACTAACCATTCGATTGTTGCTGCTATATGCTGCGATTAATGCCTTATGACAAAGCTGGTTTATCACTCTTGGAATACCCTGGCTGGATTTCCATAACGCCCGATATTGCGCCAGACTGAACAGTGGTGTTTCACACCCAACCCGTTCCAGTCTATGTTCGATGTATGAAATGGTTTCCGCGAGATCCAGAGAGCGCAAATCGGCCCTGAACGTGATCCGCTGGCGAAACTGTCGTAACTGATGCTGAGATAATCGCTCATCCAGCTCGGGCTGACCGAACAGGACAATGTGTAATAACTTTTCCTGCTCGGTTTCTAGGTTGCCAAGCAAGCGGATCACCTCCAGCGCCTCATCCGGCAGCGCCTGCGCTTCATCCAGTAACACCACAACTGATTGACCCTGTGCTTTTCGCCGGATCAATTCATGATGAATACGCTCTGTCAGAGCGGTGCTATCCGTTAAATCCAGCTCCCCTTCCCGGCTTAAATTAAGCTCTTTAGCCAGCGCCGCTCGCAGTTCATGACCATCCATTGCCGGGGTCGGCAAATATGCCAGATCAAACCGTTCCGGCAGCTGATTGATCAGCATGCGGCAGACCAGTGTTTTGCCGGTACCGACTTCACCAGAAATCTGAATAATCCCCTCTCCCATTTCCAGTGCCGCCAGCACCGTCTGAATAGCCTCTAAGTGCGGAGGCAGTGCATGGAAAAGGGCGGTATTCGGCGTCAGTGTAAAAGGTGCCTGACACAAGCCAAAGTGAGACTGATACATGATTTAGCCTTCTTCTGGGAACCATTCCGCGACTAATGCCCGTGAACGCTCAATCTCTTTCTGCCAGGTCTGATCGCCTACCACTGTCGGCTTAATCAAAATCACCAGCTCTGTTTTGATATGGACTTTGTTGACATTACGGAACAGATAACCCAATCCCGGAATATCACCCAACAGAGGGACTTTTGATACCTGATCATTGACCGCAGATTTCATCAAACCTCCAATAACCACCACATCACCGCTACGGGCATGGATCACGGAGTCAGACTCGCGGATCGAGCTTTTTGCTAAAGGTAATTTGTAGACGCCAAAGGCCGTCCCCAGATCGATCTCTTTGGTTTCATCCACTACATCCACCACCGTAGGATGGACATGTAAAAGCACCCCTCCCTCATTATCAATCTGCGGGGTGACATCCAGAGAGATCCCGGAGAAGAACGGGGTCAGTTCAACTTCCGGGGCAGCCGTACCACCGTCACTGTTGACTTCTCCTGAATTAACCGCGGTGACGAAATATTCATCACCACCGACTTTAATCACCGCTTTCTGGTTATTCGCCGCAGTCACCCGCGGGCTGGACAAGACATTTAAATCCCCCTGGGTTTCCAGGAAGCTCAAGACGGCTTCAAAGTTACCGTCACTAATCGTGATATTCGTCTGGCCGCCAAGCAGACTGGAAATCGCACCGCCACCCGGTAAGGCCTGGATCGGGTTGGTCGTTGGACGGCCGAAAATAATATCAGTGCCTCCGAGGCTCTTGGTAATATTGCTCCAGTTTATGCCTTGCTGGTAACCGTCACTTAAGGTGACTTCCATGATTTTGGCTTCAAGCACCACCTGGCGCTTCAGGCGCTTCTGCGATACCTCCAGAAACGCCTTCACTTCCCGTAACTCATTGGGGAAAGCACGTACCGAAATCAGGCTGGCCTGGGGCGATACGACAATACTGCGCCCTTCTCCTGAGCCAATCATCGCCTGAACCGCTTTTTCAAGCTGTGGCCAAAAATTACTTTTTGAGGTGGTTTCAATTCTGCTGCCGCCAGTTGTTGCCGTACTGGAGCTGCCATTATCTGAATTCGAGTTTGAATTACTGTCTGTACTGCTGCTGTTCGAATTCGATGAACCAGAGTCGTTGCTGGTGATCGAGCCTGTCGTGATCGATGTCAGAGATTTACCATCGCGCTGAAGTTGCAGGTAATCAACAGGGATCACTTCTGTCCGTAACGTTGCCGGGAAGATCTGAATGATGTTGCCTTTACGGCTGGTGTTATAACCATACATATCAGACACAACGTCCAGCACCTCATCGAGAGTGACATCACGCAGTGTTAAAGAAATACGCCCCTGCACATCGGGGTGTATCACCATATTAAAGGGGGTACCTTTGACCAGGCTGCCAAAGAAAGCCCGCGCATCAACATTGCGCGCACTGACCCGGAAACGTTTTTCAAGCGCCGTGGATGACATAAAGTCATTGCCTTCCAAGCTCGGCATCAAATCAGCATTTACCGCTGAGGGTAAGTCAGCCAACGGACGGCTATTGGCTTCGTTCGCAGCGACGTTCAACGCCTCTTTAACCTCAACCGGATCCCGGTGACCCATGTTGGTTGAGCAGCCTATTAACGAAGCCAAAATAATTCCTACAACTAATCCACGCATGCTAACCACTGACCTTTAATTCGTTTTTATATTTTCGGCAAACAACTCTAAGCGCCACTGCTTGCCACCGCGTGTCACGGTGACATGATCATTTTTGATCTCACTAAGGGTATAGCCTCTCACCCGCCCGCCAAGCCCGATAGCGACATCATTCATAATCACAGTACAGTTACTTCCTTCTGCACAGATAATGCTTTGCAGATCAGGCAAACGAGCACGATGTGATATCTGTTTTTTAGCCGGGGCCTGCCAGCCAAGTGGTGCCGTTGGATCCTGACTGGCTTGGGCTGTACTCGCCATCATCGCCATTAACGCTGCCGCAAAAATGCCTGACTTAACCACCGATGAAATCCTTACTTTCGCCTAATGTATAAACATCTAATTGAATACTGGCAAAGGGGTACTTATCCACCTGATAATTAAAACTTTGCCAGTAATACTTCACCGGTAGTGCTTCCAGTTGCCGGAGGTAATTCACCACATCAAAATAACGTCCTCGCAGAGTTAAACGCACAGGGTGAATGAAATACCCTTCGTCATCCCCGCTAATCAGCTGTACCGGTGGTTGTGACTCCAGAGCCATCAGCTTTAAACGCTCAGAGCGGCGTAAGACTTCTTCCATCAAACCTGACATCTGCACCGGTGTTACCAGACTGGCAACCCGGTCCCGCAATTGCTCATCTAATGCCTGATTTTGCTGTTCCAGACCGGCAATTTTGCTCTCAACCTCATTGTTGGGATCGCTTTTTAATTTTCGCTCGGTCAAAATGATCTGATTGTCACTGGCGGTTAATTCGCTGGCAACTGACACAATCTGCTGTTTTGCTGATTGCAAATCCTTCATTTGCGGTTCAACAAAAACCACAAAACCAACAAACAGCAAGGCAACCCAGCCCGACAGTAATATCAGCATTTGTTCACGACGGCTCAGAAGATCAAAACGGTCGCTCAACGCTTGCCAACCATTCATTATTTGGTCTCCTTTTGTGCTGTCCGATCTGCAATTAATCGAAACGTGACGATATTTTGCTTATTCCGACCGAGTGACATCAGCTGAAAACGGCGTTCAACCAGAGACGGATAATCTTTGAAAGCGCGTAGCCAACTCGGTACCGCATCAGGGTTCCTTGCCAGCCCTTCCAAGTCAAGCGCCTTACCTGTAGCGTGGATCCGGTTCACCGAAATATCACTACTTGCCGCATCAGAAAGCTGCTGTAACATACCGGCATAACCAACCTTCAGGCTGTCATCATGCATATCGATGGCTTTTAATGTTGCCTGTTTGGTGGCCAGATCTTGCTCTAAGGTACCCGCTAATTCAACTTTCAACGGACTTGGAACATGCTTGGCTAAAGCCGCTTTGGCGCGATCCAACTCTGCACGCTTGTCGGATAACCGTGCTTGCTCTGCCGATAATTTTTCCTGTTCCACATAGTTCTGCCAGCTATACCATCCTGCCATTGCCCCCATGAGCACGATGCCAATTCCCCAACCCATCACCACATTTTGCAGGCTTACATACTGTTTTTGCGGTTTCAGGCTGTCAGAATAAAAATTAATCCCGCTATTACCAAACTCGCCCAATCCCGCCCAGGCAATACGAGCCGCATTACTCACCAATACAGGATGAGCGGGTGTAACTGCGCTCACGGATACACTCAGGCGCTGGCTTAATTCCTGTGCCAGCACTGCATCTTGTTCACCATCACAAGAAATAACAAGCTGAGTGATCGGGTTATCACGAAGCTGAGCACTGAGGAAATCTAAAGAGCGTTGTAACTCAAGGGCTAAACTATCAAGCTGAAGGGCGTTACCTTCCCCTTCAATTAACGGCACACTAAAGCCACGTAGCTGACGCTGAAAACACATGGATTGCTGTTTAAAAGCTGTCAGCTGTAACCCGGCATGATGCCGGCGATGTAAAATCAACTGGCTCAATGAGGAGGAGGTAAACTGCCCCCACACGACTTCTTCGGCAGATACCGATACCAGTTCGCAATTCACATCGGCACAGCACTGAATCAATTGCTCCACTTGCTTACGGTTTGCCACAAACACCTGCAAGCGATCTTTTAATGGCGCAGGAAAACCATCAGCCACCAATTCCATTGGCGACTCGTTCACTAAATCTTTCACCAAAAATGGCAGTGCCGTCGGTAATTCTTCCCGTGTGACTTCCGGCTTTTCGATTAGCAGACTTTGATATAAACCATGCCCCAGCACCAACTTTATTTGGCTGCCGGATAATTGGTGCTTTTCAATCAAGCTCTTAATACTTTCAGCCCATTGGCCAATGCTAGAAATATCGACACTGTCCGTCGTCCATTTCTGCTCTGATTCATACACAAGTGTGATGGAATCAGTAAAAACCGCAATACTGGCAACTTTATCGTGGCTTTTCTTCTTTAAATATTTATTTAACAGTGTGATAGGTTTCATGAATATCCAACGCAGCTGACTGAATATGTAGTTATATTATGGTAATAACGTCAAATAATTAACCGATGTCAATTATTTGACCATTTTACCTGAGTATTCGGTCAATAAACATAATTCAATAAATTTATATTTCATTTCCAAATGGAAATTAACCGGGCTTATGTTTCTATTTGAATGCATTTCCCACGGATATCTCTGGCGCAAAATAGCGTCCCTGACCACCTTTTACGCCAAGTTGTTTTAATACTTGCCATTCTTGTTCATTTTCCACGCCCACAGCAATCACTTGCGCTTCAGAATCGGCACAAGCCCCCAACATACTACGGACAAAAAGCTGATTTTCCTGACGCTGATTGATTTCACGTACCAGGCTGCGATGCAGTTTGATGTAGTCAGCCCGGACATCCTTTATATAGTGAGTACTAACAATCGTTCTTCCAGCCTGATCGACAACGAGCTTACAGCCCAGTCCCACCATCATACGGGTAACCGGACGCATTGCATCAAGGTGCTTAACCAAACCACTCTCAGCGATTTCAAAAGAAAGGCGATTTAACACGGTACGCGGGGTTTGCAATAACTCATCACGCAACCAGCGCACAAACTTTTTTTCCAATAAGGCCTGAACACTGACATTAATGGATAAAATATCATTGGCGGGCATTGTTTTTAAAAGCTGCAATGCCTGAGAAATAACCCGTTTATCCATCCGGACATTAAACCCGACTAGCTCAACCGCCGGCAAGAAGCGCGAGGCTTTAATTAACACCCCGTTTTCATCTTTAATTCGTGCGAGTAGTTCACGGTGTATAATCGTTTCATCTGATGCACTGACTACTGGCTGCTGGAATAAAATCGGCCCGCCGTCATTAAATACGGCATCGAGTAACGTTCGCCAGCGCACACTGCCGCGCGCCTCTTCCAATTGCTGATCTTTCTTAAAGGCGTACCAGCTATTTGTTCCCTGTAATTGCGCACTGCGCAAGGCCATATCGGCTTCATCCATAATGCGACCACGGCGCTCGCCACTGGTAAAGAATGTCACGCCAATATGGCACCAGTTGTCCTGTTGCAGGGGAGCGGCGGGTATCAGCCTTTCCAGCGCATTGAGCAATTGATGGGTAAACAGCTTGACCTCTTTGGCCGACAGCTGCGACAGCATAATGGCAAATTCCGCATCAAAATAGCGGGAAAGAACGGTGTCGGGATAGCGCTGAATTAAATTAGATAAGATCATACCGACATCCTGGATCAGATCATCAGCAGTCTCTTTTCCCTTCTCCGCCAGCAGTTCATCCCAATCGGAAATACGGATCAGAATGACCGCACCATGGGTCTCCTGCTCTTGAACTAATGACTGCAGACGACTATCAAACAACACTCGATTGGCAGCGCCAGTTAACTGATCAAGAAAGGTGTGGGTACGAATAAAGGTATCAAAGCGGCTACGCTCCTGGCGTGCATCTTTTAACTCAGCAATCAGCTGATCGAGTGCCAGGCTTGCGGTTGCCGGCCATTCTTCTTCATCTCCAACGGCATATTCATCAACCCGGCCAGCAAGGATCATCCGGCCACGGACTTCGAGTAATTCAGAGCCATAAAGCTGCTGACGCAGCCAGTTCAGCCCCCAGACCAACCCCATAATAATAATGATGATCGCCAGGGTAATCGATGACATCGCCCCTAGCGAATAAGTAAACTCGGTATAAGGCGGCAGAGATTTAATATCGATATAAAAGCCGGGGTTATGTTCCAGCTCATAACGACTAATATGAAAAATATTCGGATCGGCAATGGGTTGAAGTCCTTTAAAGGAATAAACCATGCCTGCCGAGCTAGCGACTTCCAGCTCGACAACATTACTGGCTTTAAGCAACTGGGGAAGCCAACGCGATAATGACTGCGAGCCTTGCGGATCCGCCAGCTCCTGATCAATCACTGTTACGACGCCATCAAGATAATGAGTCAGGTAATCCTGTCCTAACTTTCGAAAACTGACAGCACCACCGATAAAAATGACGAAAATGGCACAAATAACAATGAGCGTGACAAAAGCAACTAAGCGATTAGTTAACTTCATCCCTGATGCTTTTCTCATAACACTCCAAATTCACACGGAATATTTATAAAATATAAACAGTTAATAAATAATTTCAGTGTTCAACCCGACACTTAAATAATTTGTTAACAATTATCACTTGTTCATCTATCAATGTGAATCACTGTCTGTAAACATAGTGATATCAATTCGCTTAATTACCGGCTGATAGCCAGGCAGTTAGCGAAATTGGGATCAACCGCAAGATAACGTTGGGAATATATGGATTGGATTACTTGTACCAAAAGCTTTGTCACTGTTGTCGATCAAGGCTCTTTAGCCCAGGCTGCCACCAAGCTGAATACGTCAAGCTCAGCATTGTCAAAACGCCTGTCCTGGTTAGAGAAGCAGTTAGGGGTGCAGCTACTCAAGCGCACCACCCGCAGCCTGACCGTGACGGATGCCGGAAAGCTATTCTATCAGCGTAGTGCCCGGCTACTCGATGACTGGCACCAGATGCTGGCTGAAACAACATCCACCTATGGTGAGGTCAGTGGCGTCTTGCGTATTGGTGCCCCGCTGGCGACTGGCAGCCGTTTATTAGTTCATTATCTGGCTGAATTTATAGAAACTTACCCGAACATTCAGGTGGAATTGCACACCATTACCCCGGGGCAATTGCCCGACTTAAATCTTGATGTGTTTATCAGCCGTGAATTAACCGACTTTAACTCTTCGAGCTATATCGCCACCCGAGTGATTGATTTCCAGCCTGGCTTTTATGCCTCTCCCGGCTATCTGGAAGATAAGCCACCCATTGAGAGCCCGGAACAACTCACTCAGCATAACTGCTTACTGTTTGGTACTCACGGCCACGAGCAAGAGCATGTTTTTGAAAATAATCTACGCCTTCGTCTGCGCGGTAATTTTACTACTCAAAACCCGGAAGCTTTAGTTGCCGCTGCCGTCACCGGGATGGGAATTATTCTTACCGGTGAAAATATGGTCAAACGCGAACTCAGTAAAGGCCTGTTAGTCCCGGTATTACCGGCGCTGAAACAGCCGGTAAGCTCAGCCTATGCCTATTATCCGAAGCTTGACTATAACCATGTAAAAACCAAGCTGTTTATCGATTTTATTAAATCCAAAGCTAACCCGTCATAACTTAATGATATAGCAAACATTAAAAAAGCAGCGCGAGCGCTGCTTTTTGTTATGACGACCGTTCTCATCAGTGATTAAAAGGGAATATCGTCATCGAAATCCATTGGTGGCTCATTGTACTGCTGCTGAGGCTGTTGAGGTGCCTGCTGCTGTGGTGCAGATTGTTGCTGCTGTTGAGGCGCAAAGTTCTGCTTAGGCGCTGCTGCAGGTTGTTGAGGCTGACCCCAGTTACCTTGCTGCTGTTGTTGTCCGCCCATTGGTGCACCTTGACCACCGCCCTGACGGCCACCAAGCATTTGCATTACACCGTTGAAGCCCTGAACCACAACTTCTGTTGTGTAGCGATCCTGGCCGCTTTGATCTTGCCACTTACGAGTCTGTAATTGACCTTCGATATATACCTGTGAACCTTTCTTCAGGTACTCACCAGCAACTTCAGCAAGCTTGCCGAATAGCGCAACACGGTGCCATTCAGTTTTTTCACGCTGTTCGCCCGTTGCCTTATCACGCCATGATTCGGAGGTAGCAATTGTAATATTTGCTACTGCACCACCACTTGGCATATAACGGATTTCTGGGTCATTACCTAAGTTACCGACTAAGATAACCTTATTTACGCCACGACTGGCCATACTTAACTCCAAATCTGATCGCGTACTATCTGATTATCAATAGCCGCTTAGTCAAAGTTTATACTTAATCGCGCAGTTTATCATGCTCACACAGGTAAGGCATAGAGCTCAAACTGTGTTATCTGACGCAATTTTTATCCACCACCAATCAGGATTAAATTCATCATCAAAAAACACATTGTTATTGCATAACAATCTCGAAACTCAGTGATGGCAGAACCAATAAAAACCAAACCCGAGTGACGAATACCTGGCTAATTTTTACTCTTTATACTGTATCTTTATACAGCTCATCCTTTCAAGCTTTTCCTTGCTATGCAATAATGACAAATCAATTAGTCAGCCATAAAGCTCGCATACCATGGATAAGATAGACGTCAGGGGCGCTCGCACCCATAACCTTAAAAATATCAATATCTCAATCCCTCGCGATAAATTGATTGTTATCACAGGCTTATCTGGTTCAGGGAAATCTTCCCTCGCCTTCGATACCTTATACGCCGAAGGCCAGCGCCGCTATGTTGAATCGTTATCCACTTATGCTCGCCAGTTCCTGTCATTGATGGAAAAGCCCGATGTTGACCATATTGAAGGACTGTCGCCGGCCATTTCTATCGAGCAGAAATCGACTTCACATAATCCGCGATCTACCGTGGGGACCATTACTGAAGTTTACGATTACCTGCGCTTGCTTTATGCCCGGGTTGGCGAACCACGCTGTCCGACCCACGATGTGACATTGGCCGCTCAAACCGTCAGCCAGATGGTGGATAAGGTGCTTGAACTGCCTGAAGGCAGCAAAATGATGCTGTTGGCTCCAATCGTCAAAGAGCGTAAGGGTGAGCATGTTAAAACCCTGGCTAACCTTGCTGCGCAGGGTTATATCCGTGCCCGTATCGACGATGAAGTGTGCGATCTTTCCGATCCACCGACGTTAGAGTTACATAAAAAACACACGATTGAAGTGGTCGTCGATCGCTTTAAAGTCCGTCAGGATCTTCAGTTGCGACTGGCCGAATCGTTTGAAACCGCACTTGAACTCTCTGGCGGCAATGTTGTGATCAGCCCGATGGATGACAGCCAGCCCGGTGAGCTCATTTTCTCCGCTAACTTTGCCTGCCCCCACTGTGGTTACAGCATGCAGGAACTCGAGCCGCGTCTGTTCTCATTCAATAACCCGGCAGGGGCTTGCGGTACCTGTGACGGACTTGGTGCACAACAGTACTTTGATCCTGGCCGCGTGGTACAAAATGGTGAGTTAAGTTTATCTGGCGGTGCTATTCGCGGCTGGGATAAACGCAACTTCTATTACTTCCAGATGCTTAAATCGATGGCAGAGCATTATGGCTTTGACGTTGAAACCCCGTTCGATGAGCTGCCGAAAAAGATCAAGAGCGTTATTCTCAGTGGCTCTGGAAAAACCGAAATTGAATTTAAATACATTAATGATCGCGGAGATATCACCGTCCGGCGCCACCCGTTTGAGGGGATCCTCAATAATATGGAGCGCCGCTACCGTGAAACGGAATCAAATTCGGTCCGCGAAGATCTCGCCAAATTTGTTTCCACCAAACCTTGCTCGAGCTGCCACGGTTCGCGTCTGCGCCAGGAAGCGCGTCATGTATTTATAACGGATACCAACCTGCCGCAAATTTGCGAAATGAGCATCAGTGAAGCACTGCACTTTTTTGATGAAATCACCCTAGTTGGTCAACGTGCACAAATTGCCGATAAGATCTTAAAAGAAATCAAAGAGCGACTAACATTCTTAATCAATGTCGGCCTTAATTACCTGAATCTATCCCGCAGCGCAGATACCTTGTCGGGTGGTGAAGCACAGCGCATCCGCCTGGCCAGCCAAATCGGTGCCGGTCTGGTTGGCGTTATGTATGTTCTTGACGAACCTTCTATCGGGCTGCACCAGCGAGACAATGAACGCCTGCTCAAAACACTGAATCATCTGCGCGATCTGGGTAATACCGTGATCGTGGTAGAGCATGATGAAGATGCCATCCGTGCAGCTGATCATGTGATCGATATCGGTCCCGGCGCGGGTGTCCATGGCGGCCATATCATTGCCGAAGGCACCATAGAAGATATTCTCCAGGCCCCGGATTCACTGACCGGACAATACCTCAGTGGCCGTAAATCTATTGCGATTCCGGAACAACGGGTGGCAATGGATCCCGATAAAATTGTGAAGTTATTGGGTGCCAGCGGTAATAACCTGAAAAATGTTGATATTGATATTCCTGTTGGTCTGTTTACCTGTGTTACCGGGGTGTCTGGCTCGGGTAAATCAACCCTGATCAACGATACTTTCTTCCGTATCGCCCACCACCAGCTCAATGGCGCGACAACGGGTGATGCCGCACCTTATCGCGAAATTCAGGATCTTGAGCATTTCGACAAAGTCATTGATATAGACCAAAGCCCTATCGGTCGAACACCGCGATCGAATCCCGCAACCTATACCGGTATTTTCACTCCTATTCGAGAGCTGTTTTCTGGCACCCATGAATCTCGTTCCCGGGGTTATAAACCCGGACGATTCAGCTTTAACGTCAAAGGTGGCCGCTGTGAAGCCTGTCAGGGAGATGGCGTGATCAAAGTGGAAATGCACTTTTTGCCGGATGTGTATGTCCCTTGCGATTCGTGCAAAAGCCAACGCTATAATCGGGAAACCCTGGAAATTCGTTATAAAGGCAAAACCATTCACGAAGTCTTAGACTTAACGGTTGAAGATGCACGCGAATTCTTTGATCCGGTTCCAGCGATTGCGAGAAAGCTACAAACATTAATGGATGTCGGCTTATCTTATATCCGCTTAGGCCAGGCAGCGACGACCTTATCCGGTGGTGAGGCACAGCGAGTAAAACTGGCGCGAGAGTTATCAAAGCGTGATACCGGTAAAACCCTGTATATTCTGGATGAACCGACAACCGGGCTGCATTTTCATGATATTCAGCAGCTACTGACAGTACTGCACCGCCTGCGCGATCATGGCAATACTATTGTGGTGATTGAGCATAACCTGGATGTAATTAAAACTGCAGACTGGATCATTGATTTAGGGCCTGAAGGCGGCAGTGGTGGCGGGGAAATTATTGCTACCGGCACTCCTGAGCAAGTGGCGCAAGTGGCTGGCTCGCATACTGCACGCTTTCTGAAACCGCTACTGCCAAACGCAAATTAATGGGCTTTGTACAAGCCACAGACAGGCTGATAGTCACCAGCCTGTCTTTTGTTTAACCCCGACTGAGCATGTCAACAAGCACGGATAAACAATGACTGTGTTACATTTACAAGGTACTAAACTGGCAGAGCAACGCATCAGCAAACCTCTCACGAGACACTTTATCGTCTCTCTCGGGATCCTCTTTTTGCTCGCGATGCATTACTTCCAGCACAACCCCGGAGGATCAGGGCTTGAGCTGTCATTTAATACCACCAGCTGGATCCCCTTCAGCTTTGCCATTGCCTTAGGATTACTGGAAATTAGTCGCCAGAAAATCTGCCGTTACTCGCGCCTGACCGTGGTTCTGTTTATCTGCTGTCTATTACTGACTATCCCGGCTTTCTACCCTGATGCCGATGGGTACGCTGTTGCTAACCGGCTCATTGGATTATGGGCCGGCTTTCTCTTCTTTATCGGATTACAGCAGTTTGCCTTTACCCACAAACAGCGCCAGCGCATGTTATGGCTGATCTTAGCGGCGATATGGATTCAGGCGATCTTTGCCTGGTACCAGTTTCTCTGGATAGAGCCCGGCAATGCCATTGGCTATGACACGGAACAAAATCGCCCCTATGGGATATTTCAACAGCCCAATGTGATGGCAAGCTTTCTGGCTACAGGTTTAGTGCTGTCAGCTTATTTACTGGCTCGTATCCCGATGTATCGCGGTAAGTGGTCATGGCAGCAGCTTGTTTTATTGCTGACTCCCGTTACTACAATACCGATCATTGTGGTGCTCAGCTCTCGTACCGGATGGCTTGGTGCGATTGTGGGCGCAGCGCTTATGTTGCCTTACTTGCGGACGTTTGCCGCCAAAGCACAATGGCGAATGTGGCTGTTAATGGTTGCACTCGGTTTAAGTGTTTCATGGAGCATAAATAACACCATCGACTGGGCCCCCGCAGAAGAGCGAGTGAGCTTGGAAAGCGCGCGTGCTATTCACATCCCCCAGGCTTATAAAATGTTTAGTAAAGAGCCGCTGGCTGGTTATGGGTATGGTAAATTTGAACCGGCCTATATTATCCAAACCGCAAAATGGCATCAGGCCGATCCTGAGCAAAACTATGGTATTTCAGGGCTGGATCACCCGCATAATGAACTATTGTATTGGGCTGCTGAAGGCGGAATTGTACCGTTACTGGCATTGCTTGCCGCTGCTGCCGCCGTCCTCTTAACGATCCGCAAGGCCAGAAACGGGACACAACTGGCGTTAGTCGGCCTGTTTTTGCCCATTACACTACATACCCAGCTGGAGTACCCCTTTTACCATTCGCTGGTGCACTGGGTAACCTTTATCATCTTGATTTACTGGGTCGATAACCTGACGGCGAAATACCATAAGTACCATGCGCGCTATGTACTCTCGGTAAAATTCTGTGCCCTGCTAATGCCAATTCTTGTCACCAGCTTTATGTTAACGACCTTATATTCTGGCAGGTTACTGACCAAATTCGAAACTACGCGGCCGGTGAATGTTGATTACCTGATGCAGGTGAACAACCCATGGGCGTGGCAGAATCGTTTTGACTGGGATTTGCATCTCACTCAGTTGCAGTTAGGTGCCGCGAGTCATAATGAGAACTTAATTGAAGAATATATCCACTGGGCAACTCAGAAAGCGGTCAGCTGGCCACGTCCGGCGCTATATCATAATTTGATCGCAGCCTATCAACTGCTGGATCAACAGGAGCAGGCCAGACAGATCCAGCAAGAGGCTGAATTTTTGTTCCCCGGCAATGACTTCACCATCTCGTCGGTATTACCGGCGATACAGAGTAAACCTGCGCCGCAGGGCAGCCAGCTTTCAGCGGCATTACTGGCTGGTAAGTAAGGGCTGTAACAATTGAGCTTGTGACATAACAGCATTCAATAAAAAACGGCTACCTGCGTAGCCGTTTTTATTGAATTCAGGCAGAAATTCAACCTTTCATTATTTCAGCGTCGTTTCCAATGCTTTTAGGCATAAGGCAACATTCTCACTTCTTGCCGAATACCCCATCAGACCAATCCGCCAGGTTTTGCCCGCTAACGCACCTAAACCGGCGCCGATCTCCAGGTTATAACGTTCAAGCAAGGTCTGACGCACTAACGCATCATCCACCCCTTCGGGAATATATACCGCATTAAGTTGTGGCAAACGAGAGGCTTCATCTACAACAAACTCAATCCCGAGTTTTTCTAACCCTTCACGTAACTCAAGGTGCAAATCTTTATGTCGCTGCCATGCATTTTCCAGCCCTTCATTTTGTAACAACACCAAAGCTTCATGCAGCGCATACAAACTATTGACCGGCGCGGTATGGTGATAGCTGCGTTTCCCTTCCCCGCTCCAGTAACCCAGCACTAAGCTTTGATCCAGGAACCAACTCTGTACTGGTGTAGTGCGGCTCTGAATTTTATCTATGGCCCGCTGGGAAAACGTCAGTGGCGATAGGCCCGGTACACAAGACAGGCACTTCTGGCTTCCCGAGTACACCGCATCCAGTTGCCATTCATCCACCCGCAGAGGAACGCCCCCCAAGGAAGTGACGGCATCAACAATCGTCAGACAATCGTGCTGACGCGCCAACTGCGCTAGGGTCTCAGCATCACTTAACGCACCGGTTGACGTTTCTGCATGAACAAAAGCTAAAATTTTCGCGTCCGGATGCGCAACGAGTGCCTGCTCGACCAGTACCGGAGCGACGGGCTCACCCCAGTTATTATCCACCAGCACAGCCTGACCACCACAGCGCTCCACATTTTCACGCATACGATCGCCAAAAACACCATTACGACAAACAATGACTTTATCACCCGGTTCAACCAGATTAACGAAGCATGCCTCCATCCCGGCACTACCTGGCGCGGAAACGGCGATAGTAAAGGTGTTCTCCGTTTGAAATGCGTATTGCAGCAGTTGCTTCAACTCATCCATCATGCCAATAAATACGGGATCAAGATGACCCACTGTCGGACGGCTCAATGCTTGTAAAACTTGCGGATAAATATCTGATGGGCCGGGACCCATAAGGGTACGTTGCGGCGGATAAAAACTCCCAATTGTCATTATTGTTTCTCCTTGAGGTAAGAGGTCAGCAATTCCCTGTTTTATTATATGTTGGGGGAATAATTACACTAATGCAGCTACAGAGTATTAAAGGAATTCCCCTAAGTCGCAAGTCTCGTTGAAAACTATTATCAATCAATTGCATTTATTTTGCATAAATAACCACAGAAAGATTGACAACCTAACAACAAATCCTATTCAATGAAGGACAAGTTTTGTTCATCCTGATGGAAAGTATGCCATCAGGTAAAGACAGAAGAGGAGCGTTATCCAGGTATCTAGGCTGCGGGGCCCCACCCCGAAGCAGTGTAGAGAGGGGGAATAACGCCGAGGTATTGCTGGACAGGGAACCAGCAATATCGGCTTCGAAGGTTGAATCCTTCTGGCTGTCACCTTTTATTTTTGATGAGTAAAAGGTGGAGAGCTTCTGGTTGTCGCGCTATTCGTATGTCTCGCCTGCCTGCTCTCCTGACAATTAGATATTGGGAATATTTATCCGAGTAAATTCCCTTTTCCTCATTATATTTTTATTGTTACCGGGAGACTTACCTTGAGCCTTGTAAATCATAATTCAGCAACTTCACCACCGTTCACGGTGGCCAAATTCGGTGGTACCAGCGTTGCAGATTTTGCAGCGATGAGCCGTAGCACCACGATTATCAAAAATAACCCGCAAACCCGTTTGGTGCTAATCAGCGCCTGTTCCGGGGTAACCAACATCCTGGTTGAACTGGCTAACGGTGTGACAGATTCAGAGCATCGCTTTGCCTTACTGACGCGTCTGACTGACATTCATCAATCCGTTATCAGCCAGTTACAACAACCAAGCCCGATTTTAGAAGCCGTCAACAACTTACTGGATCAGGTTGCCACTCTGGCGGAGCAAGCCGCACTGCACACTTCGACAGAGTTAACCGATCAGCTAGTCGCAAATGGTGAACTGCTTTCCACCCACCTATTTACCCAAATCATGATCGAGCAAGGGATCAATGCTGTCCGCTTTGATATTCGCGATGTCATGCGCACAGACAGCCATTTCGGCAGAGCAATTCCACACCCCGAAGTGATCCGCCAGTTATCACAGCAAGAGCTCACCCCACTATTTACCAATCACGTGGTAGTCTCACAAGGTTTCATTGGCTCTGATGCCGAAGGTAAAACCACCACTTTGGGCCGCGGAGGCAGCGACTACAGTGCCGCCCTGATGGCAGAGGCGATTGATGCTGCAACCCTGGAGATCTGGACTGATATTCCAGGTATGTACACCACCGATCCTCGTATTGCGCCGAAAGCAAAACCGATCAAAGAGATCAGCTTTAGTGAAGCATATGAGATGGCCAACTTCGGCGCTAAGATCTTGCACCCGTCGACTTTACGCCCAGCGATCCGTCAACAGATCCCTGTCTTTGTCGGCTCATCCAAAGCACCGGAACAGGGTGGCACCTGGATTCGGGAAAGTGTCAGTGCTGCTCCTCTGTTCCGCGCCTTGGCGTTGCGCTGTAATCAGACTATGGTGACACTAACCAGTCTCAATATGTTCCACGCTTATGGCTTCCTGGCTGAAGTGTTCAGGATTTTGGCTGAGCATAAAGTCTCTGTTGATTTGATCACCACTTCTGAAGTCAGCGTTTCATTGACCCTGGATCAAACCGATACTAGTGGCGGTACCCCACAACTACCTCCGGGGGCACTGGAAGAACTTACCAAGTTATGCCGGGTAGAGGTCGAGCAGGATCTCTGCTTAGTCGCCTTAATTGGCAATCAGATGAGCAATACGAAAGGTTCCGTCTCCAAGGTTTTCAATACGCTGGAAGACTTTAACCTGAGAATGATTTGCTACGGTGCCAGCCCTCATAACCTGTGCTTCTTAGTCAAAGAACAAGATGCTAAACCGGTTGTAAAAGAACTCCATCGCGAGATCTTTGAATAACACAATAAAATAAAGGCGCTCACCTGAGCGCCTTTGCCTTCTGTCATCATCGCATTAGAGATTTGGGCCTAACCATTTCTCGGCTTCAATTAAATCCCATCCTTTACGCTCAGCATAACTATCGCGCTGATCTTCCTGGATCTGTGCCACTGCAAAGAAGCGAGAATCCGGGTGCGAGAAATACCAACCTGAGACCGCCGCCCCAGGCCACATGGCATAACTCTCTGTTAATGTCATACCGGTATTCGCTTCTGGATCCAGCAACTTCCAGATCTCACCTTTTTCGGTGTGTTCCGGACAAGCCGGATACCCCGGAGCCGGACGAATACCCTGATATTTTTCACGGATCAGATCGTCGTTAGCAAGCGCTTCATCTGGCGCATAGCCCCAAATTTCTTTCCTGACAGTCTCATGCAAGCACTCCGCAAATGCTTCTGCCAGGCGATCAGCCACAGCCTGAATCATAATGGCGTGGTAATCATCGCCTTTAGCTTTAAATTGCTTTGCTATGTCGTGTTCGCCAATACCACCAGTCACCGCAAACGTTCCGATCCAGTCAGGTTTCCCGCTTTCTTTTGGCGCAATATAGTCAGACAAACAATAATTTGGTCCTTTCGGCTTTTTAGTTTGCTGGCGTAAACCACGAAGTACCGTCAACACTTCAGTGCGGCTTTCATCCGTGTATACCTCGATATCATCATCAATAGCATTGGCAGGAAACAGCCCACATACCCCGTTTGCTGTCATCATGCCACTACGTTCAATCTCATCGAGTAGCTGGTTGGCATCATCAAACAAATGCTGAGCCTCTTCACCAACCACTTCATGTCTGAGAATAGTCGGATACTTACCACTCAATGACCAGGTCATAAAAAATGGCGTCCAGTCGATATACTTACGCAAGGTAGAGACAGGAAAATCCGTAAAGACATGCACACCCGGTTTAACCGGTACTGGCGGTGTATAGCTATCCCAATCAATCACAACCTTATTCGCCCGAGCTGCTTCTAGCGTCACCGGTGCTGTACGTGGTTTCTTGCGAGCATGCTGCTCCCGCACTATTTCATGTTCTTTATTCAAACGTTCAACAAATGCCGGCCGGCGCTCATCAGACAGTAACGTCGAACACACCCCAACTGCGCGGGATGCATTGGAAACATAAACCACGGGTCCGTGGTAGTTTTGCTCAATTTTTACGGCTGTATGCGCCTTTGAGGTGGTCGCCCCACCAATCATAAGAGGAAGATCAAAGCCCTGACGTTCCATTTCTTTGGCAACATGCACCATCTCATCCAGTGATGGCGTGATCAATCCGCTCAAGCCGATAATATCGACATTTTCTTCTTTGGCGACTTTCAGAATTTTGTCACAAGAGACCATCACACCAAGGTCGATGATCTCGTAGTTATTACACTGCAAAACGACACCAACAATATTCTTACCTATGTCGTGTACATCACCTTTGACGGTTGCCAGCAGGATCTTACCGTTCGTTTGCCCGGCTTGCTTTTCTGCATCAATATACGGCTCCAGATAAGCGACCGCTTGTTTCATTACCCGGGCTGATTTCACCACCTGTGGCAAGAACATCTTCCCTTCACTAAACAGGTCGCCAACAACATTCATACCCGCCATGAGAGGACCTTCGATCACTTCCAGTGGCTTCGAAGCGTTAGCACGGGCCTCTTCGGTATCTTCGACAATAAATTCAGTAATGCCTTTGACCAGCGCGTGCGACAAACGCTTCTCAACTGGCCAGCCACGCCACTCCTGCGCACTACGATCTTCTTCAACTGCGCCGCTATCACGGTACTTACCGGCAATATCCAATAACCGCTCGGTACTGTCATCGCGGCGGTTAAGCACCACATCTTCTACTGCATTACGCAGTTCATCAGGCAGATCGTCATAAATCGCCAGCTGACCGGCGTTGACGATCCCCATATCCATGCCGTTCTTAAAGCAGTGGTACAGGAACACGGCATGAATTGCTTCCCTTACCGGGTTATTACCACGGAACGAGAAGGAGACGTTCGAGACACCACCGGAAACCATCGCATGTGGCAGCGTTCGTTTAATCTCTCCAACGGCTTCAATAAAATCGACAGCATAGTTGTTATGCTCGTCGATACCTGTCGCAACGGCAAAAATATTCGGATCAAAGATAATGTCTTCAGGCGGGAAACCGACTTCATCAACCAAAATACGGTAGGCATTGGTACAAATTTCGATTTTACGCTCTCTGGTATCCGCCTGCCCCACCTCATCAAACGCCATCACGATCACTGCCGCACCATAACGCCGGATCAGTTTCGCTTGCTCGACAAACTTCTCTTTACCTTCTTTCATTGAGATCGAGTTGACGATCGATTTACCCTGGACACATTTCAGGCCGGCTTCCAACACTTCCCATTTAGAGGAATCGACCATAATAGGGACTTTAGAGATCTCAGGCTCGGTCGCACACAGATTAAGGAAACGTACCATTGCCGCTTCCGCATCCAACATGCCTTCATCCATATTAATATCAATGATCTGAGCACCAGCTTCCACTTGCTGGCGGGCAACCTCAAGCGCTTCATCATACAGTTCTTCTTTGATCAGACGCTTAAACCGGGCCGAACCGGTAACGTTAGTCCGCTCACCAACATTGATAAATAACGTATCAGGCTCAATAATAAGTGGCTCTAAACCAGAAAGGCGACAGGCCGTAGGGATCTCCGGCAAGCAACGTGGCGTTACATCTTTCGTGACTTCTGCCATCTGACGAATATGATCTGGTGTCGTACCACAACAACCACCGACTAAATTAAGGAAGCCACTCTGCGCCCATTCTGCAATATGCTCAGCCATATCTTCAGGGCTAAGATCATACTCGCCAAAGGCATTGGGTAACCCTGCATTCGGGTGAGCCGAAACAGCACACTCTGAAATACGAGAAAGCTCTTCAACATACTGACGTAATTCGTCGGGGCCCAGGGCGCAGTTCAGGCCAAAAGCGATAGGCTTAACGTGGCGCATCGAGTTATAGAAAGCTTCGGTCGTCTGACCGGAAAGAGTTCGGCCAGAAGCATCGGTGATCGTCCCTGAGATAATGACAGGTAAAACAATACCATCTTCTTCAAATACAGTTTCAACCGCAAAAGAACATGCCTTAGCATTTAAGGTATCAAAGATAGTTTCAATCAAAATCAGATCAGCACCGCCTTTAATCAGGGCACGAGTAGATTCAGAATAGGCTTCAACTAATTGATCAAAACTAACATTACGAAAACCAGGATCGTTAACATCTGGTGAGATTGAGCAAGTGCGGTTAGTTGGACCAAGAACACCGGCCACAAAACGAGGCTTCTCTGGCGTTTTTGCCGACCATTCATCAGCTGCCTGACGCGCTAGCCTGGCAGCCTCAAAGTTCATTTCGGCACTCAGGCTTTCCATGTCATAGTCAGCCATCGCGATAGCCGTGGCATTAAAGGTGTTCGTTTCGAGAATATCTGCGCCTGCTTCTAAATAGGCACTATGAATATCTTTGATCAATTGTGGCTGCGTCAGGACCAACAGATCATTGTTACCTTTCAGATCGCTATGCCAATCAGCAAACCGCGCACCGCGATAGTCATCTTCTTCCAGCTTATAGCCCTGGATCATGGTGCCCATGCCACCATCAATGATCAGGATCTGCTGTTTTAATCGACTCTGTAATAATTCTTTTCCCTTCAGCACCACACTACTTCCTTTTTCCAATTTTACAGCTGAATAACATCCTACCACAGCCCAGATGGAAATCTAGACGTCTAAATATATTTTCATTATCCAAACAAATCCGGGATAGAAGAACGTTTTTATCGGTATCAGCTTATACCAATCAGGATAGCTACCTTGTTATACAAAAAAGACCTGCTAAGCAGGTCTTTTTTATATCTAATAGCAACCGATTAGCGATTAGTCATCTTTAGTAAAATTATCTTCTGAGAAGTGTTCGAGATCATAGGGGGTTTGCTGATAAACACAGTAATTCAACCAATTGAGAAACAGCAGATGACCATGGCTGCGCCAGCTTGCAATAGGCGGGTTCTCCGGATTGTCATCAGGATAATAATCCACCGGGATAGTAGGATCCATGCCTTGAGAAAGATCTCGAATATATTCACCATGAAGGGTAGCAACATCGTACTCAGGGTGGCCCGTTACAAAAACATTCCGTTTATCTTTGGTTGCCGCCAAATATACGCCAGCTTGTTCTGAAGTTGCCAATATATCTAAATCGGTATGCTCAGCTAAGTAGTCCGGAGAAAAATCAGCATAGCGAGAATGCGGCGCTTTAAAGGTCTCATCAAAACCGCGCAAAATGGGATGATGGCAATCATGGATGCAATGCTGATATATGCCTGATAGCTTTTCCTTCCTGGTCCGCTTAGGCAAATCATAAAGCAGTTTCAATCCGGCTTGGGCAGCCCAACAGACGAACATTGTTGAGGTTACGTGATCTTTGGCCCAGTTCATAATGAGCCGGATCTCTTCCCAGTACAGCACATCTTCAAACTGCACCAATCCCAGAGGTGCCCCAGTCACGATTAATCCATCAAAATTACGATCTTTCACCATTTCAAATTGCCGGTAAAAAGTATCCAGATGCTCAGTGGGGGTGTTCTTAGTCGGGCGGTTATCAATACGTAATAACTCAACATCAACTTGCAAAGGAGTGTTAGACAATAAACGTAAAAACTGTGTTTCTGTCTCAATCTTCTTTGGCATCAAATTTAACAGTAATACTTTAAGCGGACGAATTCCCTGGCTAGCGGCCCTTGCTTCAGTCATCACAAATATATTCTCACTACGCAGAATGTCCGTAGCTGGCAAACGATCGGGAATTTTAATTGGCATCTTGGTTTACTCCTTAACCCTTAAGATGTTTAGACGTCCAGATATCTAAACAAAACTATAGAAAATCGTGACGATGCGCAAGTAAAAGAGTGTAAAAAGAAGCACAAAAGAAAATCGAAGAAGAGAAAAAAGGATAAAAACAGAGGGTTAGAATTTAATTTCTAGACGCCAGAAACGAGAAAACCCAGCCATTGGCTGGGTTTTAAATTGGTGCTCAGCAATGTCCTACTCTCACATGGGGAGACCCCACACTACCATCGGCGCTACAACGTTTCACTTCTGAGTTCGACATGGGATCAGGTGGTTCCATTGCGCTATTGTCGCTGAACAAAATAATGGTGCTAGTACCCAGATTCGAACTGGGGACCTCACCCTTACCAAGGGTGCGCTCTACCAACTGAGCCATACCAGCACATTGTTCTGTTTTAAAATTCGTTACAAACGAATTTTAGAAATTTGGCGCCTGGCGATGACCTACTCTCACATGGGGAGACCCCACACTACCATCGGCGCTACTGCGTTTCACTTCTGAGTTCGGCATGGGATCAGGTGGGGCCACAGCGCTATGGTCGCCAGACAAATTCTTGTTTATTCCCGGCATTCGCCGAAAATAGCAATCTTGGAAAGTTAACTAGTTTTTCAARTCGTTCTCAAACACCATTCAAGTGCTTATGGAGTCCGTGACCTACAAGGATGTAGGAAATACTGATAATCGTCTGGAACGATTTCAGTACAAAACCCCTTGGGTGTTGTATGGTTAAGCCTCACGGGCAATTAGTACAGGTTAGCTCAATGCCTCGCAGCACTTACACACCCTGCCTATCTACGTCGTAGTCTTCAACAACCCTTTAGGATACTTATAGTATCAGGGATGACTCATCTCAGGGC
>NZ_JAKJSP010000108.1:0-2945 GCF_050337085.1 Photobacterium sagamiensis
TGCTTGAGGGGGCTGTTGGGGTTGGTATTTGGGCTGTCATAACACTATTCCTTGGTCAAAAGATGACAGAAAATTGCATGCCATTAAATACTTTCTTATTTGAAAAAAATTTGAGTAACTGAGAACTGAGTCTTGAGTTCTATTCGATTTTACTGAATGAACAGTTGATATAAATATGGACGACAAGCTATGATCGTACAATATTAATAGCGGGTATTTTCTAGCATTTTTTGTCTCTTTTACCTTCCTGACTCATCTTTAACTATGCTTATATAAGTTCCGGTAAAACAAAGGTCTTTCACCGTTAAGTAAACTAAGGATACCTATGTCATCAAAGCTGACTGTCACGACCTTGCTCTTCAATCAATTTGAGCTGTTAGATGCATTCGGGCCGTTGGAGATGTTCGGTGTACTAAAAGATGATTACCAGCTAAAGCTAGTGTCTGAAACTGGTCAGCCAGTGACCAGTGCTCAAGGGCCCCAAATAATGGTGGATCACAGCTTTCAGGATTCCTTTCATAGCGACATATTATTAATACCGGGCGGTATTGGAACTCACGTCGAAGTTGAAAACCTCAAGGTATTATCATGGCTACAAAAAACAGCTGCTCATACTGAGTATCTCTGCTCTGTCTGCACTGGCGCGGCTTTATTGGCTAATGCGGGGTTGCTTGAGAACAGATCTGCGACAACCAATAAAAAGAATTATCACTGGGTAACCCGCTTTGGCAACGAGATCAACTGGCAACCTGTTGCTCGATGGGTACAAGACAGTGATATTTTCACCTCTTCAGGGGGCGCAGCAGGTATCGATATGACACTGGCATTAATTGGTCACCTCCACGGTGAAGAAGTCGCGAGAAAGGTGGCTATTAATGCTGAATACCTCTGGCAGAACGATCCCAGAGATGATCCTTTTGCCCCTCTTCATATTGTCCGCTGATGGTTAATTTCTCTATTCCCACATAATGTAACATCGCTCTTTTTCTGACGCTTGCAGAAGTTCGGTTAACGGTATGGCACGTATAGCGATGCTGATCTCGGGCTCATAATCGGCATCATCGAGTTCATCATTTGCTATTTTTGCGGCTTCAGTTCCATCTAGCTTTTCCTGGCACAGACGTTGTTTTTCCTTATTAATCGCCTGCTCCAAATTCGCTAAAGCGCGGGGAACATCTTCAGCATCTATCGCACCGGGTACAGTCTCACAAAACCCCATCATTTTGAGCAGTTGCTTTGCTATATCTCCAAACATCGTGACGTTACCACTGGCTTTACAACTGAAGGTAATTAACATGATGGCTCCTTAGTGGTTGGCCAATTCTAGTTCTATTGGCTTCTGTTCAGTCTAATCGTTAGCATCAAAGTCATTATAAAACTTCTTTTTCTCTCATTTTGTCACGTTTAGCAAACAAGTAACCGGCAACAACCCCGGCTAATGCCCCGAACAGATGGCTTTCAAAACTCACCCAGCGATGAATAGGAAGGAACCCCCACACCATTGAGCCATAGAAGAACATAACAATAACGGCAATCGCAATAGATCTCAGGCTTCTATACATCAAAGCATAGATTAATAAGTAGGCCCACAAGCCATATATAATCCCGCTCAACCCGATATGAAAACTAACCCGTCCAAATAACCAGACACCAATACCACTCACCACCCAGCTGATCAGCATCACCACCAGCAATCGGGCAAGCCCTGAACGAGAAACAAGCAGTGCTAACAGAGCAAAAGATATCAGGTTACTGATCAAATGCCCCCAGGAACCATGTAGAAAAGGATAAGCCACCAGTCCGGTTAAATGGGTAACATGACGAGGCAATAATCCATAATCATTAAGTGCGCCGCCCAACAAAATATTGGCAATGTGAACCACAATACAGAGCAGGCTGATAATCCCGATCAACTTTAATGCGTCTTTATCTTTCTCGTCCAATATTGCCACTCTATTTCTTCCCTCTCGTTAACAGACTATCTGAAGATGATTTTCGGTTTCAAGACATCTGTTAATTAGTATAGTTATCGTTCTTGTCTCGTCAGACTGACATAGATCCAACTGATTGTCCCGATTGGTATTAATGGGTCTGTTGCAAAAAATTCAGCCAAGGCTCAGAATTCCGTCTTTCCCATCTAATCTAGCGACTCAATGACCAACCACGAATTTAAATGGAAACACTTTGCCCCTGAGATCATCCTTTGGAGCCTTCGTTGGTATGGTTCGACTCCAATGAGCTACGCGAACCTCAGCGACATGCTGGCAGAGCGAGGGATTTCGGTGAATCGTTCGACCATTTATCGTTGGTTCATTGAATATTCCCCTAAATTACGTAAGAAGTTACGTCGCCATCAATTCATCCGGACTGACTCATCGTGGCAGCTTGATGAAACCTACGTCAAAGTGAAGGGGAAATGGCACTACCTTTACCGAGCCATCAATAAGCAAGGCGAAACGCTGGATTTCTATTTCTCTCACAAACGCAATAAAGAGGCCGCTTATCAGTTCCTTAGACGGTGCTTGAGATATTATGGCTTAGACAATCAGCCTAAAACGTTAAACACAGACAAGCATTCCTCATACGCCAATGCGATAGCCCGCTTGAAGAAGGAGGGACGACTGCGAGCGGATGTCGAGCAGCGGCAAGTGAAGTATCTCAATAATGGTATTGAGTCCGATCACGCCCCCATCAAGAAGCTTGTTGTAGCCACCGGCGGTTTCAAAATACGAAAGCGGGCCTGGTCAACCATCCAGGGATTCGAATCATTACGGATGTTGAACAAAGGTCAGTTTGATTTTTGGTTACGTCATGATGAACGTGAAACCCTTGTGCGGGAGAGATCCGCCTTCATGAATCGTTTATTCAATGTTGAAGTGATTTACTCGTAACTTTAAGCCAATGACTGGCTAGATCTGCCTTATCTGATTATTTGCAACACTCCC
>NZ_JAKJSP010000109.1:0-2389 GCF_050337085.1 Photobacterium sagamiensis
GTAGTAGTGTTTTTGCTTCCGATAAAAATGATTCTTATTTGTGTGTTGCTGAAGAAGCTACTGGTTTCTTTTTTGATAATGTAAGTTGGAAGCAAGCCAAGTTTAATGTAAAAGAGCATAAGTTTCTTATCCGAAAGCTCAAAGAAGACGAGCAAATTCTTTTTGAAAAAGGTTTTACTTACGGTGCTATAGAGCTTGGCTCTAATTATCCAGAAACTTCATGTTTACCTCCTAATAAACATACAGGAAATATTATTTGTAATAATGATCTTGGGGAGTTGAAGTTTTCTCCTAATGTCGGTCGCTTTATAAAAACTTATACTTCGGGGTATTGGAGTGGAGAAGACAATAATAACAATACACCTTACATTGAGAGGGGCAAATGTTCAAAACTGTAAGGTCATGTCATGCAAGCGTATCTAGTAGACAAAAAATACTTGGTATTTTTAGTTTGAGTTGAGGTGTTATGTGTTCGAATACCCCGTCTAGTAATACGGGGTGAAAGTCTGCAGTACGTGAGACACCAACACGGGCGTGGAGCTTATTGCCACATAAGAGATAATGGAGAGGTAAATGAAAATTGTTCGCAATATTAGTTTAGCTTTTACCGGGGGCGCAATAGGCGCATTCATTGATAGTTTTAACATTTGGTTTATGGGAAAAGTAGGCATTTCAGATTTCATTGGCATCACCATGAAACCAGAGTTTACTTCATCATGGCTTTATAGCCGCATGATATGGGGTGGCATATGGATGCTTTTGCTTCTTATCCCGCTCTTAAAAAAACGTATTTATATACGCGGTATGTTATTTAGTTTGGCACCATCTGCAATGATGCTTTTCATGGTTCTTCCATCAATGGGAAAAGGTGTTTTGGGTCTTGGTTTTGGTACGCTTATGCCAATTGTAGTAATTGGCCTTAATTTTATTTACGGTATCGTCGCATCATATTGGTATGCATCCGGTAAACGTGACAATTATTAACGAGCAGCCTATTTCGTTTATTTAGGCTGTTAGATTGAGTATGAATCAGTACTTATCATGAGAATCACCTCACAAAGTTCTAATTCAGTTTTGGCGGTCAGCTCCCTGCCCTATACAGTGAGATTAGTGCTTGGTTAAAGGGGGTTTCCAATGGTTAGGATTCAGAGGTGTCCAGTTTGTGGTTCATGCGAATACCTGCAATCGCGTACTCTTGGGGTTAGGGTTTGCCTTTGTGGTGTAGTAATATTTGAGGCGGTAAGCAGAGCCGAAGCCCTGCTATCATTTTCATCGAGAGATTAGTCTAGCAACTTTGATAATTTGACTGAGATTCTTTCTATCTCGTTCGGCTCCAATTTCAATCAAGGCATTCCCAGTAATAATCCGGCCTGGTGTTAATGACCATTTATTGGGCGTAATAAGCAGACCTTTTCTAATACTCCATCCTCTCCAATCATCACTTAATGGGTCAAGCTCAAGGCCGGAATACATTCGCATTAACCGTTTGCACTCTGGCGGTATTGGTTTCCCCTTATCCCACAGTGTGACAGTTCTCACACTCTTAAAACAAAGTTTAGCGGTATCTTCTATGCTTAACCCGCATCTATAAAATCTAAAAATATAGTTTTCTGTAAGTTCATGTGTATTTCGCATCAAATCCTTCTTATCGCAAAGAAAGGATTCTAATTGATTGTTTTGTAATTACTTTTAGTTTTTAACATAAGCCAGCATAATGCGTACTGAGCTATAAATATATGTCTGTTATAGCTACCCCGTATAGTAATACGGGGTGAAAGGTTTTTGTGTGCACCATGTCCTACAGCGTGGTGCTGATTCTCAACACACTGCATATCAAGTTGGTCCAGCAAATTACTCACCGCATACTGCACCCTTTAAGGTACCGTTTCTTTGTGCTTCTTCGAGAGCGGCAGCATTGGTGCACCCAAAGAAATTCCCTTTAGTGTTATTTGGCTCACTGGTTGTTGATGAAGCCGAGTTGAGAATACGGTACTCCAATTCCATTTGCATCCGCTGACGTTCAAGGTCTTCAGATTCTGGGAACTCTTCTGCATAGAGGTGGAAAGCAGAGCCAGATGAATTGCTATTACTGCCGCTGTTACTATGGATATCAAACCCAAAAGGCTCATCGTTTGCTTGTGTTGTTGCCCTTTTTTGRGAGTTGCGCCTTGCCTCAGACTTGAGTTTATCCCACTCAGCTGCCCGTTGAGCTTCATGCTTTCTCCAGGCATTCTCGCTTGCAAGCTTAGCTTCCTCTGATTTTCGCTGCAGCTCTGCCGCTGATGGGGTGTTCTTTATAACATCCTGCGCATGAGCAAATATCTGCTCTTTTTGCGCCGAACTTAGTCGGTCTGTTTGTTTGTAGTAGTTCAAGAGAAAGTTATAGGCC
>NZ_JAKJSP010000110.1:0-2066 GCF_050337085.1 Photobacterium sagamiensis
AGAAGTTAAAAATTCAAGCTTCTGAAGTTAAAGATATCAGTCAAGTTCAGCAATTAATCGAAGACATGCTCGAAACTATGTACAGTACCGATGATGGTATTGGTTTAGCTGCAACGCAAGTTGGCAGAACGGAAGCTATCGTTGTTATCGATATTTCACAATCCCGAAATGAGCCATTGGTGTTAGTGAACCCTATAATTGAAAGTGGTGATCATAAGGAAATCGGTCAAGAAGGCTGCTTGTCTGTTCCTGGTTATTACGCCGATGTTGAAAGATTCACGCAGGTTAAGGTTTCGGCCATAGACCGTAATGGTGATCAAATCGTTATCGAAAGTGATGATTTTCTCGCGATAGTTATGCAGCATGAGATAGATCACCTAAAGGGTAAGCTATTCATTGACTACTTATCTCCGCTTAAAAAACAAATGGCACTAAAGAAAGTGAAAAAGTCCGTCAAAGTGTCTACTTAATCACCGATTAAGCTCGCGGCTTATAACAAACAATCAAGGTGATGCAGTAAATTTAAAGGTATTGTCAACTTCTAGTGAATTAGGTATAGAACTATAATGGTCGCGAACTGCACAAAAGTTAGGTATTAATGAACAATAGCCGAGAGATAATCGCGCGTCTGCGCGAGCGTATTCCGTCGTTCGAATGTGTGCCGGGTTGTCACGATTGTTGCGGACCGGTAACTACTTCCTCGGAAGAAATGTCGCGCCTGCCAGTGAAAACTGACGCTGAACATGAAGCCGCATTAGATGAGTTTAACTGCGTACACCTGGGTCCTAATGGTTGCAAGGTGTACGAGGAACGACCGTTGATCTGCCGAGTGTTTGGCACAACACCGCATATGCCCTGCCCAAATGGTTGTCGACCAGAAGAAATGATTGACTCGAAAACCGAGCGTCAGGTCCATCACTACATCAGGAACACACGGCAAGTGTTGGTGTAAGTGATCAATAACCTGTTTTAACTTTAGTAGAGTGCGTCCTAGCCATAACAAATGCTTATTACACTCGGCATTGTCAGTTTTCCGGGTGTTTCTCGTTTTAAGGAGTCAAATTCAGGTATGTTTGCAGGGTAATAAACGTGTTATGCAGCGTTATAAGCATGAGGTGAAATATGGCCACCTCGCTAAACTAGTTTTTATTTGAGCTACTTGAAATTGATATTAGCTGGCTGCGAAATAGTATTTCAATACGTAGAACGAAAGGGAGACTTAGGCGAYACTCTCATGTATTGCTTTTGGGAGTATCGCTTGTTTTCAAATCCTTGAAAGGTTAGCTACGATACCCAAATTAGGGCTAGTAACAAAATTACTGATGAAGTAGCTAGGAACATTGTCGCAAGAGTTGCGATTTCGCCTAGAGTAGAAGGTTTTGAYGCTTTTTTTACTTCAGTGGTTTTTTCAGTGTCCAATATTGATAGGAGTGCTGAATTCATTTTCTCTACCTCATGTAATTTAACTTCAAGATACAGAGCGGATCTTACCCTTTATGTGATAAAGATCAAATAAAGTTGGTAACTTAATTACATGATTTTTAGGAGTCCAGTTTGGAAAATCTAATTCGTATGTAAGCAACCTCTTAGATCCTTTGCTGATGTGTCGTACATCCATCGCTATTGAGAACAATAAGTCCTTCTTTTGACGAATTGGTTGGGTAATCATCGCAGAAAATGCTTGTAACAGATAAGGATACGTGTCGCGAAGCCGACACCTATCCGAAGTGTTGAACAAGCCCGAGCCACCTTATATAGGGAAATATTACGAAGAAGCGAAAGTGTGATTGCAGATAAGCGGTTATATTGAAACGAGCACCGTCCTTGGCTCAAAACCAATAAACATAATCGACTGATTTTAAAGTTTAATTATGGTTACCTCCTAAAGTAAAAGCTAAACCATTATCCTTTTATAACGCTATCTTATCTCGGTCGAAATACGCCAAGACATCGCATTAAATGGTGACAGCAAGGACAAAAGTAATCGGCTTTTCGGCTGATGGGTTTATCTCCCAATGCAGGCAACGTCAGTTGCCCTGCAATCATAAAGACATACTGTATTTGTT
>NZ_JAKJSP010000111.1:0-1809 GCF_050337085.1 Photobacterium sagamiensis
TTAGCTGAGGTACGAGACTGGGTTCAGGCATTTGTTGAATGGTACAACAATGACCATAAACATAGTCGAATCAAGTTTGTTACGCCAAGCCAACGGCATGATGGTATTGATAGAGAAATACTCGTTAAAAGGAAAGAAGTACTGCGGCTAGCTAAAGCTAAGAACCCATTACGCTGGTCTCGTGAAATTCAAGACTGTAACCCGATAGGGCCAGTAACATTAAACCCAGAAAATCGCATGCGGAAAGCCGCATAAAAATCAGCTAATGGGTGACAACAATCTTGAAAAACACCGAAATCGACGTGAGCAGAGTATGAATGAGTATACTCCAACAACACGGCCTACAAAGATGCCTGTTTTGCATTAGGAGAAAGCGTGCTAGAAAATGACCTGAAGGGAAGTAACCTGATCTCTACTCCCCCTCCTCCAGGTTTATCTGTGGGAAGTAAAATGTCACCCCCGCAGCTATCCACTTGCGGGGCTTATCAATAATGAGCGCCACTAGATCAGATCGCACGCCTCCGGCGGCATCCAGTGTTCATCTTTCCCTTCCCATTTGATATTGCAGCCAATCGGGTTGGTCACCGGTACAGTGACAGGCTGGCCCGCCAAAAGCTCCTCCAGAGCATTGTCGAGATCATTGACCGTCATCCTGGCCGTATGCGCGGATTATCTACACCCCGACCTGTGTAGACGAGTTTTCGCTCCTGGTTGAATACGTAGAAATGCGGTGTTCTTAGCGCTCCATAGGCCCTGGCCGTTTCCTGTGACTTGTCTCGCACATACAGCCATGGAAACTTATTTCCCTGCATCCGTTTCACCATGTGCCCAAAATCATCCGTCGGGTGGGTCTTCTCGCTGTTGGCGTTGATGCCCACAAAAGTCACGCCCTTATCTTTGAACCTGTCTGCCGTAGCTCGGGTGACTTCATCTGAGCCGATGACGAAGGGGCAATGGTTGCAGCTAAAGAAAACCACGAGCAGCTTGGCCTTGGCAAAGTAAGCCAGGCTGTAGACCTTCCCATCCGTTGCCGGCAACTCGAAATCAGGAGCCTTATCTCCAAGTTGCAATGTATACGCCATAGTTCTTCTCCTTGAGTTGTTTGTGAACGCTTTGAATTACCCCTGGTTCGCAGACATTATCAGCGCTCATTGCGGGGCGCGAGGGAGTCCTTCACATAAAGAAAATATGGCAAAAGTAGTGAGTAATTGCGAGCCGCCGAACAAAACGTAACATGCCAGGCGGAAGCGAGACGGAAAACAGCACAAAGTATTCTATAGGATAGGTTGAGTTGAGTTGAGTTGAGTGGCAGTTGAGTTGAGTTGAGTGGCAGCTTAAACAGCTTTGGGACAGAAGCATGTTAGACCTTATGCTCCAATTGGGGTCTATTGAATAAGGAAAAGTATCTCAAACCACCAAATGTTGTGCATCAACCACAGACATTGTGATTCACTTTAAAACGCTCGCTTACGGGAAGGAGTGTGCATCTTTAATTCCACATATCCAGATCAAGAAATGCAGAAACGGCGACTAGCTATACCCAATCAACTTGAAGATGCAGACTTGAGTACCTGAAAGTTATCATTAAGTCGAGACGTCAATGAGCCTGCGATCTCTGGAAGAGTGACAGTAAAAAATTGGTCTATAGCTTCCTTGAAGTCACGTTTACTTTTGAAGTAAACGTTATTCCTCGACTTTTCGTTCATCACTTTCCAAAGTCGTTCTATCGGATTAAGGTTCGGACTGTAAGGCGGAAGATAATGAAGCTTAATATTGAGAACGAAAGCCGCATCCCTGACCAAATCACTA
>NZ_JAKJSP010000112.1:0-1790 GCF_050337085.1 Photobacterium sagamiensis
TCAGCTTCAGCTGGAATTTTCTCATTACTTGCCGGGCATGCCTCTGGAATATGTTGGTTATCGGCAATACCAACAATTACATGACGTAGAGGATCGAAGTCATTATAAGATTCAACATGGAGGCCAGGACGAACATATGGAACGCCGCTATCTTTTCTTTCAATAGGCGCTGAAGCATTTGGATATAGATCGTTGGAAACACTCATTACATAATCTCCAAGAGAATTAATATGAACAATTGAATAGGTATATTAATAACCATCTTTCCATGAAATACATAAGTGGTCTGATAGCTATATAATCATTCCTAATTTATTTATTAATAATTAGATGAATGATACCTACATATAAAACGATATAAATCTAACTTTTTGTGTTTGATGAGCCTAGAATGTTTTTGCTCTTCAATGGTTATAATATGCCGCCTTAGCGTGACGAAATATAGTCATTTAATGCTGACAAATGGCTGATTAATGCTCTCATTGGTTTTGTCGCAAACGGATGTACTGAGTTATGATCTCCGTCAGCACTCATTACTTTGAGCATTATGGCTATCAATTTTTCTGGTCGCCTCTTTCCTTCCAACATCATCCTCCAGGTTGTTCGCTATTACGTTTTTTATATACCCAAGTAACCTCAAGATGCTCGTTTCAGCGAGAATTTCCAGGCGCTAAGGTCAGGCGCTGATTTGCAGATATAGTCGCTCTACATCAAAAATCAGCAACGCAAGATTAGTGCCTGGAAAACTCGCCCTTAGGGAGTGATCCAGCCAGCCCACTTCTGTGTAAAATGCACTTGAAAGGACCAGTCATTCCTTCGCACATTTTCCTTGAATTGAACTGGCTGGTATCACTCTGAATCCTGCATCTTGAGGTAACTTGGGTATAAACTCAGCTACCGTGACATCGAAGAAATATTTGCTGAACGCGGGCATCTCTGTTGACTATTCAACAAAAAGCACTTGCCACGCTATCTAGCAGAGTTCTGTTTTAAGTTTAATGGGCGGTTTAATTTAGAAGAAATGCTGAATAACTAACATATTCAAGTCTTCAAACAGCAGCGATGTCTCAACGTCTTCTCAAATTGACTGAAGTTCAGTGGTAATCAAATAAAATCAAATCCGATATATGTCAGATCTCAACAAAGAAAAGCATGAATCAGCCATTCACTAGCATTAAATGACTATATTTAGTCATGCCATGGCGCATATTATAGAAATTATGCAATGAGTATTTTTAACAATCTATATACAAACACTCATGTACCTATTGAAATAAAAGATAGTGGCGTCTTGTCTGTTCATATTGGCCTACATATTGTGTGTCAATAATGACTTCGCACCTCTACGTTATTCTATAGTGTTGCAAAAATGCCTATCAACGAAAGCGAAGAATTAAAGGCTTCGCAATAAAACCAAGAGAGATGATCCCATGACCAAGCAAACTGTTGTTGTTGCACTTGGTGGTAATGCCCTGCTACGTCGCGGCGAGCCATTAGAAGCAGATATCCAGCGTCAGAACATTGCTACGGCAGCAAAATCTATCGCAGAAATTGCAAAAGAATATAACGTCGTGTTGGTACACGGTAATGGCCCACAAGTTGGCTTACTGGCACTGCAAGGGTTGGAATACAAAAAAGTAAGTCCATACCCACTTGATGTACTGGGTTCACAAACCCAAGGCATGATCGGTTACATCTTAATGCAAGAACTGAAAAACCTTCTGCCAGAGCAGAATGTATCTTGCATGCTTACGCAAATGAGTGTTGATCCAAACGATCCAGCATTTGCT